>DAOUMU010000489.1:0-7815 GCA_034409055.1 Anaerolineae bacterium | reverse complement strand
GAGTAGTAGAGGCTGGTGGCCAGGCCGAGAAGGAAGAAGGGGGCAAGGAAAACGGGGAGAGCAGGTTGGGAGGGCAAATTGACCAGGGGATTGGTGTCGCCACTGAGACTGATGAACGTGCCGAGGGTGAGGATAAGCGTATGCCAGGCAGTGCCGATTAAATCGCCCTTGTTCCAGGCAGGATTAAAAATAGAGACGGTAGCCGAACGAGCCATAAAGTCGGCCGGGTTGAAGAGAAAGTAGATGACAAGGGGGGAGAGAAGGAGGAGGAGGAAGGCGAATGAGCGAATGAGCGAATCGGCGAATGAGCGAATCGGCGAATGAGCGAACACCCTACCGGGCACAGGTCGGCGAATGAGCGAATCGGCGAATGATGGACTTACATACGCCTGACCGCCGACCGTATCTGGGGAAGTGTGGCCGCGCTGAAAGGGGAAGGAATGAATAAGCCAATGGAGGATAAAGAAGAGAATCAGCACCAATGGTAGGAAGCGGGCGGCGAGATAGGCGTAGATGGCCAGAGCCATGAAGAGTGAGGATAGAATGAGGTTGACAAGTGAGACGTGAGGCGTATTGCGTATTGCGTGTTGCGTGTTGCGTGTTGCGTGATGGGGGGATGACGAGGCAGGGTGAGGCTGACCCCTAACCCCTGACCCCTGACCCCTGACCCCTGACCCCTGACCCCTGACCAAACTCCGCCAAAAGAAGTAGAAAGCCAGGCTTGAAAGTAAGGGCAGTAGAATAGCTCGAAAGCCAAGACGGCTAAAATGAAGATGCCAACTTGATAAAGTCATGCCCAGGACGGTGAAGAGAGCAATCATGTGGCTCTGATAGCCCCGGAAGAGGATGACGATGAGCGGATAAACTGCGGCAATGGTTAAGATACCGACCAAGGCAGCCGGGAGGCGCAGGGTCAGGGGAATGTTACCCACAATTGTTGTACTCAAGGCAATGAGATAGGGCCAGAGTGGTTCCTTACCGCCACCAATGGGCCACCATAGTTTTGGCCTCCCTTGCAGAATGTCGAGGGCAGCCACGCCATTACCCGCTTCATCGAAATTAAGGCCGGGGGGAAGCGTGGTCAGATCAAAGAGTCGAAAAAAAGCGGCAATCAGAATAATCAGGATAAGAACAATGAGGATTTTGGATTTCGCTTGCCCGGTTTTGGCAAGATTTTGGGCACTTTGTTCATTACTCATTGTTAATTGCCAGGGCAATGGGTGGGCCAAGCGTTTCATCTGTTTCCAGATCGTAGACGACCACTTCAAAATTGCTGACCTGTTTTATATCGACCCCAGAGATGGTCAAGGTATGGGTGTCGGCTACGTAATCGCCCTGACGCCATTGGGTAGTAGGCAGCAGGCCACCGGCTGGCCAACTATCTCGTTGAGCCAGTATCCGCCCGTCAGCCGCACGGGCGCGCACAGAAATGGTGTAGTTGACAGACAAAGGAGCAAGGGCGTGCCAATAGAGGGTGAGTTTTAAGTCTTGAGTTTTAAGCTCTAAATTTTGAATTCTATAACCGGCCAGGCGCAAGATGTCGTCCAGGCCGATATTGATCGGGGTGGCTTCGGGAGGGATGCCGGTCAGGATGAGTTTGGGACCGGGGTAGATTTTGGCGTAGGGTACATCTTTGATGGTAATGACTTTTTCCGGCAGTTGAGCCTGGAAATAACCCACAATTTCGGGGCTGGGTGCCAGACGCTGCATTTGGGCCAGGTAGAGAACCACGTAATCGGCCCGGAAAGCGACATCGTTGGTGTAGAAATTTTCGCCGGTACCGGCAAAGTAGGGCAGCAGGGTCTGGGAAGGGGTCGAGGCTACATACAGGCTGCCAGCGTTGGGTTTTGTATTCAAGTAGGTAGCTACTTGCTCCATGCCTTCGCCCCAGCCCATCAGCGTGGTTTCGGCAGCACGAGTAGGTCCGCCCATGAGTGGGTTGAAATAGGTCAGGTAGTAGGGGTAGTAAGTGAGGACAGGGCTGAAGTGGAAGAGAAGTAAGATTAGTAATAAGAAAATAGCAATGAAAGAGGTACGGGCAGGGATATGAGATATGGGAGGTGAGATGTAAGATGTAAGATGGCGGATGTAAGACAGGGGATTGGGGCTGTTTGCGTGGAGGGTTGGTGATTCGGGATTAGAGGGAGAGAATTTAGAATCTATTAAGAATCTGGCCTTGAGCAGGTGGTAAATCAAGTTGAAGAGGCCGAGCCAGCCGATGGCGGCCAGTAGATTGATAAAGGGAAACAGGGGCAACAGATAGCGGTCTTGCTTTTTGGGACTAAGATTGCCAAAGAGCAGCAGGCTAATCGTAAAGAGCCAGAGCAGAAAAAAAGTTCTGAGGGCCAGGGGATCTATTTTGAGGTGAGAATTGACTCCAGGAATGAAAAATACCAGGGAGATAAGACAACCAATCAGCACCACCGGGGTCAGGCGAAAGGGGATGACGTAAAAATAGAACCAGGGGCCGGGATCAAGGGTGGGCTGGCCGAAGAAGTAAACCAGATGACCCTCGTTGACTTTGCCAAAGGTTTCCTCCCACATCTGGCGGAAGGTGCCGGTGGGATCAACCCACATGCTGGGCCAGAGCAGAAAGAAAACAGCCAGTGAGATAAGGCCCCAGATGGCGATAACCACGAGCCAACGTAGGATGATGTTTGAAATTTTGTTGGTTGGTTGGCTGGTTGGTCGGTTTGTAGGTTGGTTGATTCGCAGATTCGCAGATTCGCAGATTCGCAGACCTGTGCCCGGTAGGGTATTCGCAGATTCGCTCTTTGTACGCCAGATTTCGTGGCCGGCGTAAATGATGGATAGCCCGATGATAAAGAGAGGCATAAATTGACCGGGGGCCTTGGTTAAGGCAGCCAAACTGCCGAGAATGGCGGAGAAGATTAAATAGAAGGCTGAAGGATGAAGGATGAAGGATAAATTAGAAATGCGAAATGAGATTTTGTCCGTTGTCCGTGGTCCGTTGTCCGTGATCCGTGGTCGTTCGTCGTTCGTCCTTCGTCGTTCGTCCTTCGTCGTCCGTCGTCCGTCGTCCGTCGTTCGTCCTTCGTCGTTCGTCCTTCGTCGTCCGTCGTCCTCTGACTGGCCGGCTCGCTCGGCGTAGGTGAAAAAGGTCAAGGCTGACAGGCTCATGAAGACAGCTACAGGCGCATCACCGTGGACGACGCGGGAGTGGGCCAGATAGAAAGGGTCAAAAGCCATGAAGAGGACACCAAGTAAGACGACCCGCTCAGGTAATAATTGGCGTATAAGAAGATAGGTCACCGGTACGGCGGCCGCAGTCAAAATGGCATAAGGCAGGCGAGTAGCCACGACTAACGACAGAATATCACTGTAGATGTAATCGATGAAGGGAGGCACGGGTGTTCCTGTCAGTAAATCGAGCAGATATTGGCCAGCCATGCCGACAGCATCAAGCCAACTCATGGTAACGCCGGGATAAAAGTGCCAATAGGTGCCCCGCAGGTCACCGCGCAGAAAAGCAGCAATGACATCACTGCCGGCTATGAAGATGTTCGTTTTTTCATCGCTGATCAAAAATCGATCCAGGCCGGGGAGACGGGGCAGAAGGGCGGCGAGGAAGAGGAGGAAGGCAGTTAGACGAGGTGGCGTGAGGCGTGTTGCGTGTTGCGTGTTGCGTGTTGCGTGTTGCACATCTTTCTTGCTTTTTATATTGGTACTCATGGCAGAGTGATCTCCCCCAACAAAATGGCATTTTCGCCGGAGGTATCGTTGGCGACGGGCAAGCGTTCCAGGGTATCGAGTTGGTAGAGGCCGGTGAAGAGGGTGTAGCGCCCAGCCGGCAAACCTTCGGGTAAGGGCAAGGTAATGGGGTCGATGACAGTTTCGCCGGGCTGCCAGTGGCTGGTCGGGTAAGCTCCATCGACGGGTTGGCCATCACGTTGGGCAATGACCAGGCCGTTGGGGTCACGAAGATGAAGAAAGGTAGTGTAGTCAATGGACAGAGGCACAAGCGGCTGCCAGAACAGCACCAAGGCCAGGGTTGAGTTTTGAGTCTCACCGGCTTGCGCTGCCGGTTGCTGAAATTTTGAGTTATTGACCGCATAACCGACCAGTTGAATCGAGTCGCCCAGTGTAGCATTGATGAGGGTGCCGGGTTCGGTGGGTAAAGGGGTACGGTCGGGATAGGTGCGGTAGATGAGGACATTGTCTTTGGCCCAGACCTGCTCCATTTGGGTGTTAACGATAGCCTGCCAGTCGCCCCGAAAGTAAACTGGCTGCCGGATGGTATCGATGACAAACCAAACGCGCTCATTGGCATTGAGGACAGCGTTGAAATCGGCTGCTCGGCCCACCCAGGGGACCCCCAACCAGCGATCAACGGGGGCGGTACGGGTATGCAGTAAAAATTGATCGGCGTCAGTCTGGACGGTAAAGCCATCGGCATGACCGAGGTAGAGACCGGCAGCCGGGGTATTCATCGTTAACAGGGTGTCGCCGGGTTGCCAGTCAGCCTGAATTCGGGCAAAAGCCTCTTCGTAAGCCGGTTCGGGTGTGAGGAGCGCAACACGCAGGTCATTGAAACCGAGCGTAATGATGAGGGCCAGAAGGGCAAGGGAGGCTAGAAGATTGAAGAAGGGAGATTTAAGAAACGAGAACCGGTAAAAATGTTTTAATTGATAATTACTAATTACCAATTGATAATTGATTGATCTGGCGGCAATGAGGTAGAAGAAGGGTAGGTACATGACAATGTAGCGGGGGTTGCGCCGGAACGGTTCGAGCAGGGTGACCATTTCAATGATGATAAGGCCAAAGATGAGCCAGAGGAAAAGAGTGAAGGGATGAGGCGTGGAGCGTGGAGCGTGTTGCGTGTTGCGTGATGGATAGAGGGCGCTCTGATGATTGTGGTCAGTGGTGTGTTTTTTGCTACTCAACCAAAAGATCAGGCCGATGACGCCCCCCACAAGGAGGGCTAGCGTCAGCCAGAAATGGTGGGGAACACCGAATTGGCGGGAGAGAAATTTGATAGTGTCGGGCCAGGTGAAGTAAAAAGTGGTTTGGTAAGCAACAGTATTGTTGAACAGGTCCGCCAGGGGGTGGCTATTCTCGGCTGAGTGGCTTAATGCCTCTACACCGAGGGGGCGTCCCAGCCGTTTGATCAAGATGGCCAGGCCAATCACAGTAGCCAGCGCAGCAGCTTCAAGCAGAACTGCCGGGCGGAGGGACCAGAAACGTGAAACGTGTTGCGTGTTGCGTGTTGCGTGTTGCGTGTTGCGTGTTGCGTGTTGCGTGTTGATTCGCCGTTCGCCGTTCGCCATTCGCCATTCGCCATTCGCCATTCGATGCGAGAGCCAGCCTACGACAAGCATACTTATCACCAGGGGGGGAATCAGCATGATTGCTCCGAACTGGGTCAGCAGGGTGGCCAGGAGCGCCAGCAGGGCCCACCAACGGTATTTGGCCGGGGCGGGGTATATCGCTCCCCGGTAGGCCCAATAAACCGCCAGCAAAACCAGAAGCGTCGCCAGGGCATACATGCGGGTTCGTCCTCCCCACACCATCCCTTCCGGGCTCAGAGCGAACAGGCCGGCGGCCAGCAAAGGGGCGGGGGTCACTTGTCCCGGTTGGGCATTGAAGCCACGCTGGCCTAAGGTGTAAATTAAAGGGATGGTAGCGGTACCGATTAAGAGACTGGGCCAACGAGCGAGCATGAGTCCCCAATGAGCCGGCTGCCATTGGGACAAAGGGGCGTCGATAAAGAGAGCAGTAAAAGGAGTGGTCAAATAAGTGGCCAGCAGGCCGTGCTCGTAAAAAAGGCCGGAGGGTAAGATAGGCCAACCCTGCTGCAAAATCTGGCGGGCGGCCAAAACCGTGGTGTACTCATCAAAAAAGGGGTGGGTAGTGGTCAGGTAATGTAAGCGTAGAGCAAAACCGGCCAGGGTGAAGATCAGGATGACAATCGTCTGCAATCGCATAGGCGAAATTGCCCCCACTCGTTCACCCAGGCCCATTTCGCTTTAAAATACGTTCATAAATCTTCACGTACTGCTCCGTAATGTACTCCCAGGCAAATTCTTGCTCGGCAATTTTGCGACTTTCTTTACCCATACGCCATCGTTCGTAAGGGTTGTCAATCAGGTCGGCCAGGCGATCGGCCAGGGCAGCGGGGTCATTGATGTCAACCAGATAGCCATTGACACCATCATGAACCAATTCACCCAAACCGGAGGCCCGGGTGGCCACCACCGGCAGGCCACAGGCCATACCTTCTAAAACCGTGTTAGGCATCCCCTCCCAGGTGGTGGCTGTCACAAACAGATCAGCCTGACGATAGCGCTCGACAATTGCCTCACGGTCAACCCAGCCTAGAAAGCGCACGTGCCTGGTTAACCCTTTTTCAACGGTTAAATGCTCCAAATCTGAACGGCGTTCCCCATCGCCAACCAGTTGTAACTCAAAATTATCGACTTTCATCCCTTTAAGATAACTAACAGCCTCCAGCAAGGTTTCCACATTCTTAAAGGCGTTGAAACGCCCCACAAATAGGAGCCGGACCGGGCCATCTTGGCGGCGGTGGCGGGGAGGGATAAAAACAGATAGCTCGATGGCATTGGGAATAACGTCGATGGGCAAATCGGGAGCAGTTCCAAAGGCGTATTCACGTAGTCCGTTGGAAACAGCGACCAGGGCATGCGCATCATGCCAGAGCCAGCGAATAAACGGACGGAGTACTTTGTAATGTTTGGCAAAACGCTTGACCTCATCAGAGGGTACGTCGGCTCCCCGTAGCGAGATGAGATAGGGCAGGCCATAGACTCGCTTGAGGACCCAGCCAATCGGGCCATCGGGAATGCCAAAGAAAACGTGCACAATATCGGGTTTGAAATCGGGCACCTGCCATAGGCTATGCCAGAGGCCACTCAACAAAAAAGTAGCCATCTCAAAGGTAGAGCAATATTCCTGTCGCTGGCGTAGCACAGAGACCCGTTGTATCTCCACCCCATCAACAAATTCCACCCCCTTCAGACCCCGGATGGGATTGGTCAATTCCCAGGTCAGGCCGGTATGGCGCAGGATAAAGCCGGTTAGCAGCAAGAGTGTTCCCAGGATGGTAAAGCCGTGGTCGCTCAGGTCTTCGGCAAAAACGAGCTTGGCGTAAAGCAAATAAATCCAGAAGCCCAGACCAATGAGCAAAGAGACGTTACCAAAAAAAGAGTAAAGTTGAGTCGGCCGGCTGGTGATGACCCGCACGGTATGCCCCATTTCAACCAGGCAGGCCGCTATTTTTTGACTGGCTTTTCCTCCCCCTGCTCCAATCGGAGGAAATTCATAATTTATGATGAGAACGCGCATATTGTCATTTTATATTAACCGGGCTCAGTTGTCACATTCAACGTCAGTCTGGCTATCCCCAGGCTGGTCAAAGACTTTCAGCATCAGTTTGTCAGGTTCACTTAATTTCTCAAACCCAAGCTTTCGATAAAATTCATGGGCGTCACTGGTAGCCAAGAGCATACGTGGAATGCCCTGTAAACTTAGACAGGCCATAATACATTCTACCAACCATCTGCCTAACCCTCTACCCTGATACGCTTCCAGGACAAAAACATCCATCATATAGGCAAAACGGGTATAATCTGTAACCACCCTGGCAAAGCCAATCTGCTCATCTCTATCAAAAAGAGCAAAGCACAAAGAGTTCTTTATGGCCTTAATACTCGACGTTCGCTTATTTTTTCTTGAATTAACTAAATTTATTTGCCCATTATGCCTAATAATCTAAGGTAAAATCAAATTTTTACAAGAAAGTTATTTTTGTCACAATCAAAATAAGGCTAATCA
>DAOUMU010000488.1:0-2392 GCA_034409055.1 Anaerolineae bacterium | reverse complement strand
GGGTCGGGGTGGTGGTGGGTAGTTGGGGGAGATCAGGTTCAGGAGCATGTTCATTGGTCGCAGTTGGGGATAGGACGGGTGAAGGGGTGTTTGTTTCAGATGGTTGGGTGGCGGCTAACGAACCGGTGCAAGCGGTGGCGGTTAGCATGGCCAGCAGTCCGAGGATGGTGATCATTACGTGGCGCATCAACGACCTCCAAAATCGGGTGGCCAGGGCTGTTCGTATTCGTTGAGCAGGGGGCCGCCAAAGGTAACGTCTGGTTGGTCACTTAATGTTTGCCAGCGGTGTGGATTGGTCAAATCTTGCTCAAAGCCCCGGCTAAAGCTACCGATGAGGGCTAAACTGTCCCAATCGGCCTGAATAAGGGGGACAGGGTTGTAGGCATGGTTATGATAGTTGTTGCGAATCTCCAGGTGCAAGTGGGGGGCAGAGTGACAGGTGCCAAAGGAGTCGCCGGACAAGGCAATCACCTCTCCCTGCTTTACCGGCTGACCGGGGGCCAGGTTTGATTTTTCTAACAGGTGGCCATAAAAAGAACTGTAGCCATTAGGATGGTCAATGGTTAAATTATGCGGCCAGGAGCCGTGTGAACTGTCCACTTCGCTGACAATACCGTCCCCGATGGCCATAATCTCAGTACCACAAGGCGCACTGAAATCCAGGCCAAAGTGGAGCCCCTGTCCGGCCTGGTAAAAGATGTTACGTTGCCTGTAGGCCCCGACCGTGTTCCCGTAGGGCTGGCCCAGAAGCCAGGTATCGGGACCGGGCGGTGCGGCAAAGGGCAGGATGAAAGGGGGAGGATCAGGGGGTTCGTCGGGTGGGTCAACCATCGGGAAACCGGCGTGATTCAATTGTACCCCCTCTTGCGCCTTTAAATGGGGCGCAGTCAGCAGTAAAAGAGTGAACAAACTGGCTGACAGAATCAGTCGTATATGCTTTTGAAGGGTCATAGGCTTTTCTGTTATATCTTTGGACAGGATAATTCAGGATTTTAGCAGGTTGTAGCGCTTTAATCAAACTGAGTGTGTTCTATAGCTTTTCGGAAAAAGATACAGCTTCTTGACAAGCTTATTAAAGTGTGATATGATGGAACCGGTTCCAATTGGAACCGGTTCCAGATTTTTTTTGAATCAATCAGGACGTTCTGATGGCAGACGTAACCATTCGCGACGTGGCGAAGCAAGCCGGTGTCGGCGTAGGCACAGTCTCCAGAGTTTTAAACGATCACCCTTCTGTCAGTGATGCGGCTCGCCAGAAAGTTCTGGCGGCGATTGCGGAACTGGATTATACCCCCAATCCCATTGCCCGTCGCCTTTCCTTAGGCAAAACTTTAACCATTGCGGCTATCGTTCCTTTTTTCACCCGGCCCGCTTTTGTTGAGCGTCTACGTGGGGTGGAATATGCCCTGGCCGATAGTCAGTACGACCTGATTCTTTTCAATGTGGAGACCACCGCTCGACGTGACGCTTACTTTCGTAGCGTCCCCCGTCGCGAACGCGTGGACGGCTTGCTGCTCGTCTCCTTATCGCCGCGTGATACTGATACAGAGCGTTTTTTGAAAGCAGGTGTGCCGACGGTGTTGATTGAAGCCCACCATCCCCAACTCGGTCGGGTTGTGGTTGACGACGTGGCCGGTGGTCGCCTGGCTACCCAACACCTGATTGACCTGGGCCATCGCAAAATTGGCTACGTGAGCGACTGGCTTGAAAGCCCGTTTTACTTTGTCTCCAGTCGTGATCGTTACACCGGCTATCGCCAGGCCCTGGCTGAGGCTGACATTCCCTTCCGATCTGAGTATCACCGGCAAGGGGAGCACGGGCGGCAAGAAGCGCGAGAGATGGCCCGTCAACTGCTGGCCCTATCCGACCCTCCCACGGCCATTTTCGCTGCCAGCGACATTCAGGCCATTGGGGTGCTGGAAGCGGCCCGGGATACCGGCTTAAAAGTGCCTCAAAATTTGTCGGTTATTGGTTATGATGATATTGAAATTGCCGAGTATTTACATCTGACAACCATACGCCAGCCCCTTTTTGCCTCAGGTGTTGAAGGGGTTGAGTTACTGCTGGAATCAATTGCTAACCCACCCCAAGTTCCTCGTCGAGTTGTTCTACCCATTGACCTGATTGTTCGCCAAACAACCACCTCACCCAGTTGATGAACCAGTAAAAAAGTTTTTAACAAGCTATCGTGGCCTATTTTTTGTTTGATGTGGAACCGGTTCCATGTTAAATACTTATTTGATAAAATCTCAATAGGGTAAATTTCGACATAGTCAGAAAATTATATGCTTGACCATTTGTTCTATAGGTTTTTACGATATCTGTATATCTGTAAAGCCTCCATTCTACAAAATAGTACCTAAGCAGGGCCCAATCGCATTGTCCTAACAAT
>DAOUMU010000487.1:0-5048 GCA_034409055.1 Anaerolineae bacterium | reverse complement strand
TTGGCAGAGTAAAATAATTTGAGTTATACCACATCTTGTATCTGTCACAATTATGAAGCCCAATATGTAGTATGTAGCGCAACTATTCTGTTATGTAAACTCAAAATCTTTATCTGAATATCTATAGTGTCGACTTTGTGGAACAGCCGTTTCAAAACGGACATATGTTCCTGTTTAATAGTGGTGAAGTGAGCTTTGTAATAGTCAAAAATGGTACGCCTAATAGCGGAGAAATCGGCAAGGGTTCTTGGCAATCATTTGACAGTGAACCATGGACTGGCAAAGAGGAAAATTTCTGTTTTGAAGGTACCGCGTTAGACCCACCAATATATGATAACTTCAATAAAATATGGTGTGCTGAACCTGAAGTCAGAACTAATTTGGGTTTCCCAGTGGATTTTGATAGCAGAACCCTTGCAAAACTGACTGGCTCCAACAACGCTCAAACGGTGTTAGCACAGGCTTTTGACAATGGATTTATCATCCGAGATAGTGACGGCTTCACAAAAAACTTGGCGTATATATTTTTCAGCGATGGCAGTTATGAACGCCTTGCTTATAAGTAGCCTGAGTTGTAACTTGCAGTGACTCTACCCAAATTGGACAAAAATCAAGTCTCGAGATAAAAATTGGCAGTTATAGCAGAATTGGAGTCGAAGCCGGATGATATCGAAAGAAAAATATATTGGGTAGTCGATGAAAGTCTACCACATCCACGGTATTCGCCACCAAGCCGTGGTCTTTGCCGAAACACCTGAAGAAGCCATCGCCCAGGCCGTTGAGCGAGAATTGGTCAACCCCTGGGAAACACCGGAAGCCGTTGAAGTGCCCCTGCCCAAGGGCTACCGGATCATCTACGACCGGTTGGCCGGCTCGATGGCGCAGGCCGAGTTGCCCCTGTCGATTGACGCGCCTGAGCCTGACCCGCGCCATACGGTTACCCGGTCAGGGGTTAAAGTTTACGACGATTGGCGGGACAACATCATTGTGGATGCGGACGCGCCGCCGGTCACCTGGAAGGCCAAGCGCGATACCTTTGGAGCCCACACCAGTGTGCCGGGCCGGTCACGCCTGGCCAGTGAAAACAGCGAGGATGCCCTCTCCTGGAACCTGTTCCGCACCCTGGAGAAGGCCGGGCGATTGGATGCGATCACCCACGCTCAAGAGTTCACCCACTTCCGGCAGTGCCTGCGTCTCCCAACAGAACGGACCCACCTCCTCACCTGGCAAGCCTTATTGACCCACGCCGAAGCAACCTTCGACCCGGCCGTTCGCCCCTTGTTGGCTCATACAGCTCGATTGAGTTACTTGCAGCCAGCTTAGGGAGTTCCGAAATTTAAACACCCCAAAACTTTCGGCGGCGTGAAGCGTAAACCCACAGGGCAAGTGACGTGAAACGTGAGGGTTTATGGCGTAAAAACATCACGTTTCACGCTTCACGTTTCACGGCCCGGCTAGCAACATCAAGCGAAAGTTCCCCTCTACCCTGCTGGCAAGCCAAATTCTGGTTTGATGAACTCATCACTCCCGCAAGCCGACCCGGCGTAGTAAGTCGTCGGCCCAGGTAGCACCTAGCGGGGCCAGCGGGGGAACCGGTTCAAGGCGGTAGTCAATCCGCAAGTCGTAACCGGCCTGTTCATACAAGGTATGTAAGAGAGTTTGTAGGATCAGTACCGGCTCATTCTTCTCGCCCTGCTTGATAGGCACCGGGCAATCGGGGATCGTCTCGGGCAGGTTAAAGGCATACAGGTGGGCCTGGGGACGCTGCCAGCTACGCGATACGATGAAACGATAATCACTGGCCGGTGGATTGCCTTCCATCGGTAGAGGTTTACCGCCGCGAAGCAGGTCAATCTCGACCAGGCTGGTCTGGCTGCGCAAGACGTCCAGCCGCTTGCTGAGGTAACGGGCGTATCCTTCACTGCCCCGCTGTTTGTTGGCCGGTGAGAGCAATTCGATCACCGTCACCACCTGGCCACCGGCCGTCTCGCGCACTTCCAGGTAAGATTCACGGATTTCATCAGGCGTGGATAGGGGCAGATTGACCAGGAAGGGACGATAGGGGGCAGCCGTCTCGTCCACGCGGGGCCAGGGGGACTCTTTCGTTGAGTCAACCATGGCCACGTCCGGCCGGCCAACGAAGGTACTCTCCGGGGCAGCAATGTATACCCGCTCCTCGATGGCCACGTAGTAACGTGATCGTACCTGCGGAGCCAGGGCATTGGCCATCATCGTAATCAGCCGGTTGTGTACGTCCGGCCACAGATCGGGATGTTCCAGATACGGGTCCATCCCCGGAAAAGGGGAGCAAACGTTATCGGCCATCTATCTGCAACTACCTCTCTTCAAATCATCACGTTTTACGTTTCACGTTTCACGAGCTGGCTGGCAACATCAAGCGAAAGTTACCCTCTACCCCGCTGGCAGCCCAAATTCCAACCTGATACCCTAATCAAACTTATGAAACGTCACTCGCCAGGAGTAGTGCCCCCGGCAGACCTGGTTGTGCTGCTGGGCCCAGCGGCACTTCTCCACGCTGCCTTCACAATAACCGTTGGCGGCCAACACCTCGGCCGGGATTAACTCATCCTGGGCGGTGAAGTTGAAGCTCTCCTCGCTGGTGTAGGGCGTGTCGTCGATGTGCCGCTTGGCGATGAGGGTCATGCTGTTGCTCCACAGGGTAATCTCGGTCCGGCCGGGGCCGTGACTGCCGGAGGCCACCTCGACGTTGTTAAAGGTATCGCCAATGACTACGCCGTCCATCGGTTTGCCGGGAGGGAGCCCCTGTAACACGGTAATGTAAATACTGTGATTACCGATGCAGCCCCCATTCTCCCAGATCGGGACCATGGCCTGATAAGTGACGCAGAAATCCTGGCCGCAACGCAGCTTGTCGGCCAACTCTTCGGGCGTTGAGGGCGCGTCGCCATCATCATCCCCTACAGGCTGGGGCTCGGCCACGGCGCCGGTGTCTGGAGCCGGAGCAGGTGAGGGGGGAGGAGCTTCGGCCACGGCAACCGGAATGACCGCGTTGTTCCCGGAGAAGGCGACGAGCTGGCCATAGACCCAGCCCAGGACCTCCAGCCCGTCCGCATCAACCAAACGGATCTGCCACCAGCTCTCATCCTCACTGCGCCCCGTGACCACGGCTTCCTGTCCCGGCTCCAGGACACTGACCACCGGATAGCCGGTACCGGGACCGGTGCGCACGTTGATCCGGTCGGTCAACGTTTCAAGCACTTTGACCACCGGCTCAGGGGTCGGCGTAAAGGTAGGCGTGGCCGGGCTGGTGGGGGTTGGCGTGGGTAAAGGGGTAGGGGTATGGGTCGCCGTCGGCTGGGGGGAGGGGGTGGGGGTAAAGGTGGGCGGCATCTGCGTGGCCTCAGCCGTGGCCTGTTCGGGGTCGGTTAAAAGACTGACTTCTTCTTCAGACGTGGCCGTGGGCGCTGGAGCGGGGGGTGCTTCTGTGCTGCAGGCAGTTAAGCTTACAATTGCCAGTAGCATCAATAGACTAATCACTACACGAAATATTTTCACCGGTATCTCTCCAGAAGTAATTTTTACAACCTGTGTAATATTGTATAGCTCGGTAACATTTGCACAATCCACGAGAATTATGGATTCCAAAGTGCACTTTGGACTCCATATCTGCGGTTTGGCTGCGTTACGTTTCACGTTTCACGACTTGGCTGGCCACATCAAGCGGAAGTTATTTTCCATATCGCTGGCACACCAAGATTCAATTAACATTATATGCTCTCCCGCAGAAGCGTCAAAGTTACGGACTTGTGCTATAATGCCTCTCTATGAAACAGTTCTCACGTCCCGATAGCGAAACAGGTAGCGGTCGGCGGTCGGTGGTCGGTAGTCAGTTTGTTTCCAGATACGGCCTGTTGGTTATTCTGATCGCCTTCACCATTTTGGGCCTGCTCTACGACGTCACCGTCCCTTTTTTTGAAAAGCCGGACGAGCTGAAACATTTTGCCGTCATCCAGTATATCCAAACTCAGCGCCAGTTGCCGGTAGTCCGGGCCGGGGTCTACAAACCCTGGGACCAGGAGGGTACGCAGCCGCCGCTGTACCACATGCTGGCGGCCCTGGCTGTTTCCTGGCTCGATTTGAGTGACTTTGCCGAACCGTCACGCAATCCCCACTACGTCGACGAGCGCTCTTTTATCTGGCGCGAGCGGGGTAACAATAACCTCTACTTACACGCTCCCGGCGAGGCCTGGAGCACGACCCCCGTTTTCCTGGCCGCCCGTCTGGCCCGCTGGCTGTCGCTGCTGGCCGGCCTGGCTACTGTTACCTTCACCTATATTTTAGCCCGGATCACTTTCGTAGGGAATCAGCGAATCGGCGAATCAGCGAATGAGCGAATCGGCGAATCAACGAATGGCGAATCCTCATTCACGACTGCGTCTCCCCTGCTCCCCTGCCTCCCTGCTCCCCTGCTCCCGCTCTTGGCAGCAGCCCTCATCGCCTTTATCCCCCAATTCCTGCACGTCAGCACGGCCATTACGAATGATGGCCTGAGCGCCACCATTGCCGCAGCCGGGCTGGTCATCCTGGCCCTGGTACTTAAAAACGGCGGCTCGACCCGCTACGCCCTTTACTTGGGCTTGGTGCTGGGGCTGGGGGCCATTACCAAGTTAAGCCTGCTTTACCTGGTGCCCCTGACCGGCCTGGTTTTACTGCTCGACCTGGGCCGCCATCGTTCCTTCAAGCGTCTGTTGGCGTTTGGAGCCATCATTGGCGGCCTGATGTTGCTGCTGGCGGGCTGGTGGTATGGCCGCAACTGGCGTGTCTACGGCGACCTTTTTGCCCTCAATGCCCATCTACTCTACCGGGGCGGTCCGCTCGATCCCCGGCCTACCCTGGCCCAAATCTGGCAAACCGAGTTGACCGGCCTGGAACTTTCCTTCTGGGCCGCTTTTGGCGCCGGCCAAATCCTGCTGGAACCGTGGCTCTATAATGGCCTGCGGTTGGTCAAGTATATGGTGCTGCTGGGGCTGGTGATTGGGGTCAGGCGGCAGGTCGCAGGTGGCAGG
>DAOUMU010000486.1:0-36050 GCA_034409055.1 Anaerolineae bacterium | reverse complement strand
TCGTTGCCACTGGGCTGTTCACAAGTGGTCTGATTTTTGTGACAGCGTCTTAACTTTTGGTCTTGCTCCTCTGTCACCGGCTAAATTATGAAATTTACCATCTTTTGCGTTTTACACCCATAACGACAGTAAACCACTACATCGACCAGCTAATCGAAGACAAAAAACTACATAAAGTCCCATCATCCTACAACAGATGCTTACGACTCGGAGAAAGTCCAAAAATTAAACAGCTAAAATTTTAAAAGAAAAACCACCGCTTCTTTTTAATCGCGCCGGCCGCCGCTGGATTAAACTGTTCATCCCACTTCGTATCTTGATTGTAGGTCGCTTTGATCAGCTTGGCCTGGGTCAGATTTGCCTCGCTCAGATTTGCCTGGCCCAGTTTAGCCCGGCTCAAATTGGCCTGGTCCAGGTTGGCCTGGCCCAGGTCGGCCCCGCACAGATTGGCCCCACTCAAATTGGTTTCACTCAAATTGGCCTCACTCAAGTTTGCCTCGCTCAAATTGGCCCCACTCAAATTGGCCCCATACAGGTCAGCCGCACTCAAATTAGCCTCGCTCAAATTGGCCTGGCTCAAATCCGCCAGGCGTAGATTGGCAAAAACCAGGTTCGCCCCACCCAAATTAGCCCCAACCAGGTTGGCCTTCATCAGGTTGGCAAAGATCAGGCTGGCCTCCTTCAGATCGGCCCGGTTCAGGCCCGCCCCATACAGATTTGCCTCGTTCAAGTTGGCCCCCCCCAGGTTAGCCTGGTTCAGGTCCGCCCCACTTAAGTCGGCCCGGCGCAAATCAGGCTTTTTACCCTGATCGCGTGCAGATTTGATGATCTGGGCTACCATTTCACGTTCCATCATTTTTCCAGAAAAACGACCTCCCATCGATCTGGTACTACCCATTCAGGACTTTTAGGCAGTTCCGAAAAAATACCTGTGCCCGCCTGTGCCCTGTGGGTAGTACGGGTAATTGTCCCAACTCCGTGAAACGTGATGCGTGAAACGTGATGCGTGAAACGTGATGTTTTTATGCCATAAACCCTCACGTTTCACGTTTTACGCTTCACGTCGCCGACAGTTTTGGGATGATTTAAATTTCGGAACTCCCTTATTATAGTTTACTATAACACATATACCACCCTTCTGACAACTTCGATATAACATAGAACCAGAATTAGCAATGAAAAAGCAACTTCCGGTAAGGCAACCTCATAAAGCACCCAACCACCACGTAAAACGTAAAGCGTAAACCCATAGGGCCAGTGACGTAAAAATGAACTGTAGATAAGTCATTACGCTTCACGCTTCACCCTTCACCCTTCACGCTTCACGCTTCACGTCAGTTACTCTTTGCCCCGCTGGCAAGCCAAATTCTGGTTTGATGAATATCGAAGATGACATCTGTCACTCTCAACAAATGACATATGCCACTTATCCGGGTAAGCAAAAAGGTGTTAAGATGGAATCAAAAATTGAATAGTTATCCTGTACCCTTTGGGTGGCCGTATTGTGAAATTTATTACATGTTGTGACGGTTGTCACTAAAAGAAGATGACATTTGCCACTATTGGTACGCAATTTTTTGTGATATGCTAACCCCCAGTTAATTTAGAGGTTCAACGCGGATTTGTGGGGTAAAAAGCCAGACCTGACAGGTTTTAGCGAAAATCTGCCAGATAATACAGGTAAACTGTAGCAAAACCTGTCAGGTCTTAACTTAGAAAGGAACACGAAGTAAGGAAATTGATGCGTCTACGCGATATTTTGACCATTGTCGAAGCAAAAATTTTTTCGCCTGACCCCACCAACTCGTTAAACCAGGCTGACTTAGATGGCGAGGTACAAACCGGATTCAGCGCAGACCTGATGAGTGACGTGCTATGCTACGAAGGAGGTCGCGGGGTATTGATCACCGGTCTGGTTAACCCCCAGATCGTGCGAACTGCCGAGATAGCCGATATAGCCGTTATCCTGCTGGTGAGAGACAAGAGACCGCTGCCCGAAACTGGCCAATTGGCCCAACAAATTGGCATCCCGATCATCGGCACCCATCTGACGATGTTTGAAACCTGTGGCCGGTTATACGCAGCCGGTCTGCCCGCCGCCCGCCGGCAGGAGAGATAATCCGGCCGGTTCCCTGTGCCCGGTAGGGTATTCATATCCGCTAATCCGCTCCCTATCCGCTTACCAATTGTTGGGTACTGGACGCAACCGCGCCGCCAAAATCTGAGCCTGAGCCGTTCTTTTCGTTGAAAGGATGACATGCCACAAGGCCCTATTCTCAAAAAACAAACCATCACCGACAACACAGCCGGACTCATTACCCGGGTTGAAGAACTGGCTTACGAGCTAAAAATCGAAGAAGTGATGACCCACGAACTCGAAGTGGTTACCCCCAAGACACAAATGGCCAAAGTGCTAGAACTATTTCGGGAAGCAGGTATTTCAGGCGCTCCGGTTGTTTCAAAGGACAAACTGGTCGGGATTATCAGTATTGAGGACCTGATCCGCGCCCTACGTGATTTAGGTCGAGGAGAGCTTAAGTCAGCCGTAGCCGATTACATGACTCCTAAAGTAATTACGGTTAACGCCCTTGACTCGATCATTGAGGCCCTAAAGTTATTCACTCAAACAGGCTTGGGCCGGCTGGTAGTGATCGATGAAACCGGCCAACTGGTTGGCATCATTACCAAAGGTGATATTACCCGAGGCTTACTAAACGCGCTGCAACGTGATTATCATGCCGAAGAACTTAGACGTTATCGAGCCAGTCATCTATTTGAGGACATCAATTCGGATCGAACCAGTTTGATTTTGCGGTATCAAATTAAGCCGGGAGACTTTACCCTCGGCGGCGCAGCCTCCAGTAACATCAAACGGGCCTTGCTCCGCCTGGGCGCTGATTCGCAAATTGCCCGGCGGTGTGGCACTGCTGTTTATGAAGCAGAGATGAATTTAATTATTCATACCACCAATGGCGGTCAGATACGGGTTGAAATTGAACCCCATCAAATCTTTATGGAGGTAGTTGACGATGGACCAGGTATCGAGGACGTTGAATTGGCCATGCAGCCTGGCTATTCAACCGCTTCTGACCAGGTCCGAGAGTTGGGTTTTGGAGCCGGGATGGGGTTAAAGAACATTCAACACTGCGTCGATGAAATGGAATTGCAATCAACGCCGAGCAGAGGCACCCGGTTAGTTATGAAGCCAACCGGGAAAGGGAGCAAGGAGTGGGTGTTAACGCGGGTGTCAACACCGGGCGAAGGTACCAGGTTAGTGATGAAAATCAACCTGCAGCCTAAAGATACAAAGACAAAAACTGCGTCTGAAAAGGAGAAGTTTTCGTTTGACTCTGCAAGAGATTATTGAAAAGCTAAACCTGACCTTGTTAACACAGCCCAAGGATTTCCAGCAGGTCACTCCGACCAGTGGTTATGCCTCAGATTTATTGAGTTGTGTGATGGCCGGGGCCAACCAGCGAGCAATTTGGGTAACATTACAAGCCCACATCAATATTGTGGCTGTCGCCGCCTTACTGGATTTAAGCGCGATCATCATCACTGAAGGCGCTATGCCAGATCAGGAGACCATTGCCAAAGCCAATGAGGAGAACGTTACTTTACTGTCTACCGGCAAACCAACCTTTTTTGTGGCAGGCAGATTGTGGGAACTAGGTCTCAAGGAAGAGTAGCCACGGCATCCCCATGCCGGGTTTCACTACCCGACACGAAGAGAGAAACCAGGTTTTTTGTCGTCTGAACCAGGCTAATCGTTGCTTTTTGAGCATTCTGGAGAACCAAAAATGCCTCAGCAAGTGAAAAACCTGGTTTCTGATTTTCAAATGTCGGGTAACGAATGCCGGGTAAGAATCAGCCCGGCCAAGAGGGGCAGTAGTCAGGAGGGGCGTATGTAAAGGTTGGGGGGGGCTTCGTCATTGTGGGGCAAGAACCTTGAAACAAGCCAATCTGTGAGCGGATAAGTAGCGACGACCGTAGGCAACCGTAGGCGACCGTAGGCGACCGTAGGGAGTGTGGATGGGCCTGCGATTTACGGCCAGTATCCGCTAATTCGTTACCTATCCGTTTACCGATTTGGAACGCTCCCCCAACGCCTGTGCCCGCTTTTTGGGTAATTACATACACCCCGTCAGGAGATGCTCTCGTGGGAATTGATCAGAACTCGGGCCAGTCGGCCGAGTTCGCTGGAGAAGAGCAACTAAAAACCTATGTAGCCGAGTTACATGTCCATACAGTGGTTTCGCCCTGCGCCAGTATTGAGATGATCCCCCCCCTGATTGTCCAGGAGGCTTTAGACAGGGGGATTAACCTGATCGCCATCACAGACCATAACACCAGTGCCAATGCCGGGGCCGTGCAAAAGGCAGCCGCTGGCACTGACCTGACCGTACTACCCGGTATGGAACTCCAAACCCGGGAAGAGGTTCACGTGCTTTGCTTGTTCGACACACTGGCTCAATTGGAAACCTGGCAAGCCCTGGTCGATACCCGCATGCCGCCGCTAAAAAATAACATTGAGTATTTCGGCGAACAATTTGTGGTTGACGAAACGGCAGAGTTCATTCGGCGTGAAACACAACTGCTCTTGACCTCGGCTAACATCTCTTTGTCAGAAGCCGTGACCGAAGTCTCCAGGCTGGGCGGGTTGGCCATTCCCGCCCATGTCGATCGTAAGGCTTTCAGTTTAATCGCCAACCTGGGCTTTGTGCCACCAGATGTCCCCTTCGGCGCCCTGGAAATATCTCGGCATCTGAGTCCGGCCAAGGCCCGCGAAAAGTTCCCCCAACTCAGAAACTTTACCCTGATCCAGAATGGCGACGTTCATTATCTCGATGATTTTCTGGGGGCCAACCTTTTCCAACTGGCTGCCCCCACTGTAGCTGAGCTTAAACTGGCTTTTTTGAACGAACAAGGCCGGTCGGTGGTGATCCGTTCCACCACAAACTGACAATCATCCTTATTTTTAGGTGACATTTGTCACGTGACAAACCTCAATAAAAGTGATAAAATTCACAATAAGGACTTTATAGTTTATCAAAATTTTTGCTGGAGCTTCAAATGATAGAAGTGCTTAGAAATATTCCTGAAACAGACCCTCTGACTATCCCTGACCAACGAACTGTCATTGATCAAATCTTGGCCGATAACAAGGGCATGCCTGGAGCCACGATGGTGGTCTTGAGCGAACTGCAAAGCCGAATTGGGCATATATCTCCCCCCATGCAGGCTTACGTGGCCCAGAAATTACGCGTGCCTATGAGCGAGGTCAACGGGGTGGTTTCCTTTTATTCATTCTTTACCACCGCCCCAAAAGGTAAACATATCGTCAAATTCTGTCTGGGCACTGCCTGTTATGTTGGCGGAGCGATACAACTGATCGAAAAAGCGCAGCAGATTCTCGGGATTGAGCTTGGCCAGACCACGAAGGACGGCTTAATCAGCTTTGAGGTCTGCCGTTGCGTCGGTGCTTGCAGTCAAGCGCCGGTGATGATGGTCAACGATGAGGATCTGCACGGACGCCTGCGGCCCAATAAGCTACCTCAGCTTTTGCGCAAGTATCAGGACAGGGGGCGGAATGGTCGCCAGAGTCGATAAGATAAGGTGAAAGCAGGTGAGAGAAATAGCGCTGCATATCCTGGATATTGCCGAAAACAGCATTGCCGCTGGAGCTAAAAATATTAAAATCGCCGTGCAGGAAGATTTACCCAACGATCGGCTAAAAGTAACTATTCAGGATGACGGCCGGGGAATGGACCAGGATTTGTTGGCCCAGGTCAGCGATCCCTTTGTTACCAGCCGGACAACCCGTAAGGTAGGTTTAGGGATACCGCTTTTGAAAGCAGCCGCCGAAGCATGTAACGGAAATTTCGATATCACCTCCAATCCGGGCCAGGGAACGTGCCTGGCTGTTGAGTTCCAACGCAGCCACATTGACCGGATGCCGTTGGGAGACCTGGCCGGCACAATGTTGACCCTGGTCGTGGCCTATCCAGCCATACATTGGTTATTCCATTATCAAGTGAATACCCAGAATGAGACAGAGGATACTGAGTTTACCTTTGACGATGAGCCAATTAAACAAGAACTGGATGGGCTATCATTCACCGAGCCGACGATTTTGGCGTTTCTCAGAGAACTGCTACAGGAAGGTATTGGTACTGTTCAACGGACGACCGTTGAAAAAGCAGTGAACAATTATTTTTTGTAATTACGGAGGACCTAATATGCCAACCATCAAATCACTTGAAGACCTAAGACGCTTAAAAGAAGCGGCTTTGGAAAAACGCAAGGCCAGAACAACGACCGGCGAAATTCAGGTTATCATCGGCATGGGCACCTGCGGTATCGCCGCCGGAGCCAGGGAGACGATGAAAGCAATTCTAGAAGTGATAGAAGAGGAGAGTAGTCTGAACGAGATTGTGGTTAAACAAACCGGGTGTATTGGCTTGTGTGAGTGGGAACCAATTGTTGAAGTTATCGCTGGCGATACGCCAAAAGTGACTTATGGCAAAGTCTCAGCGGAACGTGCCAAACAGATTATGAAAGAACACGTGATGGGGGGCAAAGTTATTTCCGAGTTTGTCATTCCAGCCTAAGTCAGTACCCGATTTTCACCAAGAAATCTTATCATTACTAACAAGGTCAAAAAATGAGATACTACCGATCGTATGTTCTGGTTTGTGTTGATCCCGAATGCTTGGCCAAAGGGGCGCACGACGTACTGGACACCTTGCAGGATGAACTGGTCTATCAGGGCCTGATCGACGAGGTCCAGGTGCTCGAAACCTCTCGTATTGGGGGATGCGCCAATGGACCGGAGATGGTGGTCTACCCGGAAGGGGTTCACTACATCGGAATGAATGTTGATGATGTGCCTTACCTGGTCGAGGAACATTTTCTCAAAGGGCGCATCGTGGAAAAGCTGCGTGCCCCAGCCGTAGAAAGGGTGGAAGAGGAACTCGGCCCGCCCAAGGCCAAGGAAGTCCGGGTAGTTTTGCGCAACTGTGGCCGGATCGACCCGGAGAATATAGAAGATTATATCGCTGAGGATGGCTACCAGGCTTTGGGTAAGGTCTTGACCGAAATAGCCCCGGAACAGGTCATTGAGGAGATTACGGCCTCTGGTCTTAGAGGGCGGGGCGGAGCTGGTTTCCCTACGGGTACAAAATGGAAATTTGCTCGAAACGCGTCAGGCAGCCCCAAATACATTATCTGCAACGCCGATGAGGGCGACCCCGGCGCTTTTATGAACCGGCGAGTCCTTGAAGGAGATCCTCACTCGGTCATCGAGGGTATGATTATTGCCGCCTATGCTATTGGGGCTAACCAGGGATACATTTATTGTCGCGCCGAATACCCGGTTGCGGTACGGACATTAAATATTGCCATCCAGCAGGCCCGAACTCTTGGTTTACTGGGCGAGGACATCCTGGGCAGCGGCTTTTCTTTCGACATGGAGGTACGCATGGGGGCCGGGGCCTTTGTCTGCGGCGAGGAAACGGCCCTAATGGCCTCAATTGAGGGCCATCGGGGCGAGCCTCGCCCTCGTCCTCCTTTCCCAGCCGTGCAAGGACTGTGGGGCAAACCGACCAACATTAACAATGTTGAAACCTATGCCAATGTGCCGCAGATCATTTTGCAGGGAGCCGCATGGTTTGCCAAAATGGGTACTAAGCAAAGCAAAGGAACCAAAACCTTTGCCATTGCCGGCGATGTTAAGCACACCGGCCTGATCGAGGTCCCCCTGGGCATCACCCTACGCGAGATTATTTATGACGTAGGCGACGGTATCAAAAACGATAAAGCGTTCAAGGCGGTGCAGACTGGTGGGCCCATGGGCGGTTGTTTATCGGCAGAATATCTGGATATGCCGGTTGATTACCAGTCCCTCACAGCCGCCGGATCCATTATGGGTTCCGGGGGGATGATCGTGATGGACGAAGGCACCTGCATGGTAGACATCGCCCGCTTCTTTATGGAGTTTACCCAGGATGAGAGTTGCGGTAAATGTACCCCCTGTCGAGTCGGTACCCGGCGTATCCTGGAAATTCTGGAACGTATCTGCGCTGGTCAGGGCCGAAATGGCGACATTGAGATCCTGGAGATGCTGTGCCAGCAAATCAAGACAACCAGCCTGTGTGGCCTGGGGCAGGGCGCGCCTAATCCCGTTGAAAGCACCTTAAAACATTTTCGCTCCGAGTATGAGGCTCATATTTACGAGAAGCGCTGTCCGGCCAAGGTCTGCCGCAAACTGATCAACTATCGAATCATTGAGGAGGTTTGCGTCGGCTGTATGGTCTGCGCCCGTAACTGTCCAGTCGAAGCAATTAGCGGCAAACGACGCCAGCTTCACGTGATTGATCCCGATGTGTGCATTCGCTGTGGTATTTGTGAGCAAGTTTGCAACTTTAATGCAGTCGAGGTCTATTAGTAAAAACAATGACCGCAAGCCGCAGGCCCCATTCAAGTAGACGGGCAACGCATATTATTCAAACGTTCTCTTCGGTGGTCAGCAGTCGACGGTCGATGGTTATATTGCAAGGAGGCAAAAAGACATGACAATTAGTGTTAAAGAGGGACAAGATGTGTCCTCGGTGGTGCAGGCAGCCATCGCCCAACACGGAGCAACTCATGAAGCTTTGATTCCCATTTTAAGCGAGGTCAACCAAAAACTGGGCTATTTACCGGCTGCGGCCTTAACCGAAATCAGCCGATCACTGCGGGTGTCCAACAGTCAACTACTTTCAGTAGCCAGCTTCTATCGGATGTTTTCCACCAAGCCACAGGGTAAACACGTTATCCAATTTTGCGAAAGTGCACCCTGCCACGTGATGGGCGGTCGCCAAGTCTGGCAGGCTTTGCAAGAGGAACTGAGTCTTGAACCAGGTGAAACCAGCGCCGATGGGCAATGGACCTTGTTAACAGTCAGTTGCCCAGGTATCTGTGGTGTCGGGCCAATTATGATCATTGATGACGACATTTACGGCAACCTTGTCCCGGAACGGGTGCCAGAGATCCTGGCGAATTATAAGTGAAGGAGGTAAACCGAGATGACCGCAATTCGTTCATTGGTACTGGTCTCGAGTGACTCGGAAAGCATGGACCGAGGCGCGCAAGCTGTTTACGATAACTTACAACAGGAAATCAAAGCATTTGGCCTGCAAGATGAAATCCCGGTGACAATGGTGGGAGATGTGGGACGGCATGATGCGCTGCCGATGGTCATTGTTTACCCGGAAGCAGTCATCTATGGACCGGTTAAACCGGACGATGTACATCACCTGGTAGAAGAACATCTCTATAAAGGACGCATTGCCGGTGAGTTGCAAGCCTCGGCCAGAAAGCTTTCAGGACAGATTGCCTGGTTATCGGCCCGAAAGGGGACCTTGCCGGCAGAACAAAGAATTGCCTTGCAACGAGTCGGTCTGATTGACCCCGAAGATATCGAAGATTACCTTACTCACGATGGCTATGAGGGACTGGGGAAAGCATTGACCGAGATGACGCCGGGTGAGGTCATCGATGAGATCATTCAAGCCGGTCTCAAAGGCAGAGGTGGAGCCGGGTTTCCCACCGGAATAAAATGGCGCTTTGTATCCCACGTGGACAATTACCCCAAGTACGTTATCTGCAATGCCGATGAGAGTGAGCCAGGCACCTTTAAAGATCGTCTGATCCTGGAAGGTGACCCACACAGCATTATCGAGGCTATGGCCATTACCGGGTATGCCGTAGGAGCCACTGAGGGCTATATTTACATTCGCGGCGAATACACCCTGGCCCAAGAACGCCTGACCCAAGCGATTAAGCAGGCTAGAGCAATGGGGCTTCTGGGACAAAACATCTTCGGCAGTGGCTTTGACTTTGACATTCACATTCATTCGGGCGCAGGGGCCTACATTTGCGGTGAGGAGACGGCTCTGATCGAGTCGATCGAAGGCAAGCGGGGCGAACCACGGGCCCGTCCCCCCTACCCAACGGTGCATGGCCTGTGGGGCAAACCGACTGTGGTCAACAATGTAGAAACGCTGGCCAATGTCCCCCCTATTATCCATAACGGCGCGGCCTGGTTTCAGGGGTTCGGCACCAAAAGTAGCACCGGTACCAAAGTTTACACGATGCTGGGTAATGTAAATGTAACTGGCCTGATTGAAGTTCCCATGGGGATCACCCTGCGTGAGGTGATTGCCATCTATGCCAAAGGGATGAAGAACAGGGCTACCTTTAAGCTGGCTCAGACCGGTGGCTCCAGTGGCTCGATTGTTCCGGCCAGTTTACAAGACACTCCAATGGATTACGAATCCTATAACCGGGCCGGTGTTTCGCTCGGATCAGGCGCCCTGCTTATCTGCGATGAAGATACCTGCGTGGTTGATTTGGCTAAAGTCTTATTGAATTTCTTCAACCGAGAAAGTTGCGGCAAATGCACGCCGTGCCGAGTTGGTACCCAGCGCGCTTATCAAATTTTAACGAATTTGTCCGAAGGCACCGGCAGACTCAGCGATATCGCTGACCTGGAAATGCTCGCGGATAACCTGGTTCAACTCTCTAACTGTGGTCTGGGGCAGACCGCCGCCGTGCCTATCCGTGATATTCTGAGACATTTTCGGGCAGAAGTCGAGGCCCATATTCGATTAAAGGTTTGTCCAACTGGCGTCTGCCCAATGAGTGGTCGACAGACCAGCATTATATAAGGTAAAAAGCTACACAAGGAGTAGAGTATGACTGTCAAATTGACAATCAATGACCAAGAAATTGAAGTCCCCGAAGGGACGACGGTTTTGCGAGCAGCCGAAATGGCTGGCATTGACATCCCCACGCTCTGCGATCATCCACATTTGACGCCGTATGGTGGCTGTCGTCTCTGTGTGGTTGAGATTCAGGGGGCGCGCACCCTCCAACCATCCTGTACCCTACCGGCGAGCAATGGAATGGTGGTGCAGACGGACACTCCCAAGACCCGAGAGGCACGCAAGTTCGTCTTGACGCTCCTATTTAGCGAACGTAATCACTTCTGTATGTACTGCCAGATGAGTGGCGGCGATTGCGAGCTGCAGAACGCGGCCTACGGTGAGGGCATGACGGAGTGGCCACTACAACCAAACTGGGACCCCTATCCGGTTGACGCCTCTCATCCCCACTTTGTGCTGGATCACAATCGCTGCATCCTGTGCCGGCGCTGCATCCGAGCCTGTGGAGAATTGGTAGGTAATTTTACTCTGGGCATGCAGGAACGAGGGGCAGAGACGGTCCTGGTTGCGGATCTTAACGTGCCTTTGGGCCAAAGCACCTGTGTTTCCTGTGGTACCTGTATTCAAGTTTGTCCGACCGGTGCTCTTATCGACCGCCTGAGTGCTTATCGAGGTCGGGAGACCGATGTTGAGCGTATCAAAACCACCTGCCTTGGCTGTAGTGTGGGCTGTGGGGTGGAATTAGTCGTCCGCGATAACCACCTGCTACGCATTGATGGTGATTGGGATGCGCCAGTGAACCAGGGCATTTTGTGCCAGGTGGGACGATTCTTACCTCTCAATGAACAAAGAGAACGTATCTTAACCCCCCTCGTGCGCAAGAATGGCACTTTGAAGGCTGCCACGTGGACCGAGGCCCTTGATTATGTTTCCGACAAACTAAAACCCCTCGTCGGTAAGAATGGTCACGGCGTGGCTGCCCTGGCCTCGACGCGGCTGCCAATCGAAGCCATGCATTACTTTGAACAACTTTTCGCCAAAAAGATAGGCAGTGAGATGGTCACCAGCATTGAAGAAGGGGTGCCAATTGCCTTGTCGGGCCAGATGGCTGAGGAAGTCGGCCAACCGTATGAAGGCAACCTGGAAACACTCAAATCCGCGGACTGCGTGGTGGCTATTGGCGTAGACCTGGTTGACAATCATCAGGTGGCCGGATTCTTTGTCAAGCGAGCCCTGGCCCAAGGCACGAAGCTGATTGTCATTGATCCGTACGACAATGGTTTGCACCAACTGGCCGACTATGCCCTTCGTCCTCAGAAAGGCACGGATTATGATTTGCTGCAAGGGATTGCCGCCAGAATTGTGGTCCTGGGATTGGCCAAAGCCGAGCCGACAAATCCCCATGACCTTATGCAGTATAGTCCCGAAACCGTTAGCCAGACAACCGGAATCGCAGTCGATACAATCAAGGCCGTCAGTCGTTTGATAGCTTCTGCTGAAAAACCAGCCTTTGTCTACGGTAAGGGCGTTACCCGTGATGGTGACTCGCCTGTGGTCTTAAAGGCTTTGCTTGAGTTGGCTCGTCTGGCCGGCGCGTTGGATGATGAACATTCGACAGTACTCAGCACCAAGGGACAGACAAATAGTCTGGCAGCCCATCAATACGGACTGGACAAAACCTTTGAGATAAACGGGCATCAGGCCGCTTATCTGGCCCTGGGGGATGATTATGTCAGCCAGCGTCTGATCCAACGGCTGGCAGGAGTGCCTTTTATCGCGGTGCAAGCGAGCTATGTATCGCCGGTGACGGCTATAGCGGATGTGGTCCTACCGACGGAAATGTGGGCAGAGCAAGAGGGATACTACCTGAATCTGGAAGGGCGCTTGCAAGAGGGACACCGGGGCTTGACCCCCCCAGAGGATATTCGATCTCACGTCGGTATTCTGGAAGCGATTGCAACTCAACTAGATGTTAGCTTGGATGAAGATTGGCGAAGCGAATTGAGTAAACGGGTGTCTACGAATACAATTCTTGAGTAACATCAGCAAACGTAATTGTGGCGAAAGGAAATAGTGAAATGAGCAAACCAAAGATTTCAAGTGACTGGTTGGCGGCATGCGCCGGATGCCATATGTCGCTACTGGATATTGATGAGCGTATCGTCCAGGTCGCCGAACTAACTGATATCAGAGCCACCCCCATCACCGACCTCAAGGAACCTGACGAAGAAGGGGTTGATGTCGGGATTTTGACCGGCGCCATCAATACGACCACCAATGAGGAAGTCGCTCGTAAGATGCGAGAGCGATGTACAATATTGGTGGCCATGGGCGATTGTGCCGTTTTTGGGGGGGTAATTGCGATGCGAAATTTCTTTAAGTTGGAGGATGTCTTGCGCCGGGCCTACGTCGAAACAGAAAGCACTGACGAGGATGGCAAGATCCCCAACAGTCCAGAGATTGGCAAACCGACCGAAGTCCGACCGGTGAGCGAGGTGGTTGATGTGGATATTTCTATCCCAGGCTGTCCACCAGATGCCGACGTGATTCATTACGCTTTGAGTGAATTGGCTCAGGGGCGTATGCCCAAAATTGAAAACGATAAGCTTCATTGGCATTAGGAGGATAGCCATGTCGACCCAAAAAATCACCATTGAGCCGGTAACCCGAATTGAAGGGCATGCCAAAGTAACCATTCATTTGAATGAAAAGGGCACTGTTGATCAGGCCTACTTCCACGTCAACGAGTTTAGAGGGTTTGAGAAGTTCTGCGAACAGCGGATGTACTTTGAGATGCCATCCATTACCCCACGGATTTGTGGCATCTGCCCGGTCAGCCATCACCTGGCTTCGGCCAAGGCTTGTGATCAAATCCAGGGCGCTCCAGCGCCCCGTCCGGCTCATTTGTTGCGAGACTTAATGCATATGGGCCAAGTCATTCAGAGCCATGGCATGCATTTCTTCGAGTTGGCCGGCCCGGACCTGTTATTGGGCTTTGATGCTGATCCGGCCGTAAGAAACGTGATTGGCTTGATCCAAGTCAACCCTGAGCTGGCTCTGAAAGCGGTCAATCTGCGCAAATTTGGGCAGGAAATCATCCGCACCTTGGGCGGTCGTAAAGTTCATCCGAACTTTGCCCTGCCTGGCGGTGTCAATAAGGCTTTGCAACCGGCCGAACGGGACACGATTCTGGCCGGCATTGATGAAGCCATAGCTACCGTTCAGACGGGTCTCTCCATTATGAAGGATTGGGCGGCCAAAAATCTTGAAGACATCAGTAAATTTGCTGTTTTCTCTACCGGCTACTTCGGTCTGGTCACGGATGAAGGTGGTTTAGAATTGTATGAAGGTGACTGTCGTCTGATTGACCGGTCCGGTGAGCTACTGGAACAGTTTGATGGTCGTAACTATCTGGATTACATTGCCGAGCACGTGGAAGATTGGTCCTATCTCAAGTTCCCCTATTACAAGAAGATGGGCTGGCCGGATGGCGTCTATCGGGTCGGCCCCTTGGGACGGTTAAACGTTGCCCAGAAAATTGACACGCCTCTGGCCAATGAAGAACTCAAAGCCTTCAAAACACTCAACAATGACCAGCCGGTAGAGAACACGCTTTATTATCATTATGCCCGACTGATCGAGACTTTGTTCGCCGTAGAACGAGCCAAAGTGCTGCTGGATGATTCCGACATTTTGAGCAAAGACATCCTAAACACGCGCCGAGAGTTCACCGGACAAGGGGTTGGAGTCATCGAGGCCCCCCGGGGCACCCTTTTCCATCATTACTGGGCCAATGAACACGGACAACTGGAGCGAGTCAATCTGATTGTGGCCACTGGCCACAACAATTGGGCCATGAGTAAAGCCGTAGACAGCGTGGCTAAAACCTACATTAACGGCACTGCCGGCAGTAACGGCAACGGCTATGAGGTTAAAGAAGGTCTGCTGAATCGCGTCGAGGCCGCCATTCGGGCCTACGATCCCTGTTTATCCTGCTCCACCCACGCCTTCGGCCAGATGCCGATGGAGGTTGATATTATCGATCCAAACGGCCTGCTCGTCAACCGCCTGAGACGTGATTAGGATAAGCGGCTAGCATCCTAAGTAGCGCAAAATGCAGTAGAGCGCGTATCGAAGGGCGCATCTTGAGTAGCACAGAACGCAATGGAGCGCGTATCGAAGGGTGATGTGATGACCCTATGCCAAGCACATTAGTCATCGGCTATGGCAACCCCAACCGAGAAGACGACGGCGTTGCCTGGCACATTTTACAAAAACTGGCAACACATTATAATCATCCCATCTCCATTTTGGACGGGGCTGAATTCGACCAACTTACTCATCACCCCCACCTGGTCTTTGTCTTACACTTAACACCTGAAATGGCCGAGCCATTGGCTCAATTTGACTTTGTTTGTTTTGTTGATGCCCATACCGGTGCTTATTCAGAAGAGGTGCGCCTGGCCCCGATTGAACCGGAATACCAGATGTCTCCATTCACGCATCACCTGACCCCTGAAAGCTGTTTGGCCCTGGCCAAGACATTGTATGGCCAGACTCCGCAAGGGTTAATGGTTTCGGTGCGAGGTTATCAATTTGGTTACCGAACCGAGTTATCCGGCCAAACAACCGTGCTGGCCGACGCCGCAGTGGAACGTATTATCAACTGGCTCGATCAAATAGACAGGACCGTGGCTTAAATAAAAAAGGGAAATATAGAAATACTTTTACTTTAGCGAAATCGCCTATGGCAGACACTTCAGGAGGAGTTAAAATGACAACGGTCAAACAAGTTTTGCGAGATAAAGGGTCTGATGAGATTTGGACCATCTCTCCCGATACTTCAGTTTATGATGCCCTCAAGTTTTTGGGTGACAAAGAGATAGGCGCATTACCGGTCGTTGAAGAAGGCAAACTGGTTGGCATTATCTCCGAACGAGACTACGCCAGAAAGGTCATCCTGAAAGGAAGATCATCCCTGGGTACACCAGTCAGAGAGATCATGACCGCAGAGGTAATCTCCGTACACCCCGAACAAACTATGGGCCAATGTATGAACCTGATGACGAATAAGCGCGTCCGGCATCTACCAGTCCTCGACGGAGACGAGCTGATTGGCATCATCTCCATCGGCGACGTGCTCAAAGAGATCATCGCCGAACAAAAAACCTTCATCCGAGATCTTCAAAATTACATCGAGGGCAGTGGATACGCTCAATAGGACTGGCAAAACCGACACTGGCCACCACCCCGGCCCGATGAGCTCTAGCATCCTGAGTAGCGCGGAACGCAGTGGAGCGCGTATCGAAGGGTGCGGGTTTGCCTCGAAACGCCGTAACTACCTACCATGTCATTCTGAACAGGTGAAGAATCCCCAAGGTTTTGGTAAAGTAGACCTCTTTTGGGCCAAAGTTTCGGAGATTCCTCCGTCGTTTATGCCCTTTGGGTACTGAGCTCCTCGGAATGACATGAGGGCAGGTAGTTACGAAACGCCATACGAATAAAAAGGACACGACTGATGACAAACATACCTGCAAATACGCCTGTATTCAGTGTAGATGCCTTCATCCCTCCGGAAATGGCCGCTAAGGCAGAAGGCGTAGGTGTCAAAAAAGCCACTATGGGGCCGCGTAACACCTTCGCCCTGGCCATATTGGCTGGTGCCTTCATTGCTCTCGGAGCTATTTTTGCCACGACCGTTACCACAGGCGCCACTGGTCAACTCACGTTCGGTGTGACCAAGTTGCTGGGTGGTCTGGTCTTTTGCCTGGGCCTTATTCTGGTCATTGTAGCCGGAGCGGAACTGTTTACCGGCAACAATTTGATCGTAATGGCCTGGGCCAATCACCGCATCTCCACGATACAAGTCTTGAGAAATTGGCTGATCGTCTATATTGGCAACTTTTTTGGCTCAATTGCGACAGCCATATTGATGTTTCTCACCAAGCAATATACCTTTGGTGGTGGGGCTATCGGGCTCAACATCTTAAACATTGCCAATGGCAAATGCAGCCTGGATTTCGTCCAGGCCATTGCCCTGGGCATCATGTGTAATGCCTTGGTTTGCCTGGCAGTCTGGCTTTGTTTCAGCGCCCGGACGACCACCGATAAAATCCTGTCTATCATCTTTCCAATTACCGCTTTTGTGGCCGCCGGGTTTGAGCACAGTGTTGCCAACATGTACTTCATCCCCATGGGGCTGCTGATCAAAGCTGGCGCGCCGGCCGGCTTTTGGGACGTCATTGGCAAAACTGCCGCCGATTACGCCAATCTGACCTGGGGAAACTTTTTTATCGCCAATCTGTTGCCGGTCACCATTGGTAACATTATCGGTGGTTCGGTCATGGTCGGCCTAGTCTATTGGTTCATTTATATTCGTAAAGGGATGACCTAGTTTGGACATAAGACATAGATTGGCAGGTAGCAAGTAAAACCAGGAGGATTTATTATGAGCTCTGACACTGCTTTTCGAGACATAAACCGTAAGACACGGGCGCGCCGGATTCCGGTTGAATATGATAAACGGCCTAAAGAAGAACGCATTTTAGATTTTGACGAAGTCATACTCGGTTTTGACCAGGAGACGGCCAGGGCCGAAGCCTCCCGCTGCGTTCAATGTCCCGATCCCCAGGCCTGTACCCTCAACTGTCCGGCCGGCAACGATATCCCCGAGGCCCTATGGCTTATCAGTCAAGGAGATTTTGTCGGGGCCGCTAAAGTCTTTGCCAGAACCAGCCCGTTACCCGAAGTTTGCGGTCGAGTCTGTCCCAACCTCTGCCAGCAAGGTTGCGTCTTGGGCAAATATTACGGTTCAGCCTCTATCGGCAAGCTCGAAGCTTTTGTGGCCAACGTGGCCCGGCGGGAGGGGGTGCTGGCCATCGAGATTCCCGAAGAAAAGACCGGTAAAAGGATAGCCGTGGTCGGTTCGGGGCCGGCCGGTATCACCGTGGCCGAAGATCTGATCAAGCAGGGACACGAGGTAACGATTTACGAGGCCTGGCCGGTACCAGGCGGCGTCCTGATCTATGGGATTCCCAGCTTCAAACTCAATAAAAACGTGGTCTTAAATAAGATTCGAGACCTTGAAGCCGCCGGTGTACGCTTTATTACCAATACCCGCATTGGCGAGAAAATCACGGTTGACGATTTACTCCAGGAATATAACGCTGTATTTCTGGGAACCGGGGCCAACGTCGAAGCCTCGATGGACATTCCCGGTGAGGATCTGAAAGGTGTTTACAAGTCAACCGATTTTTTGATTCGGGCCAATGTACCGCCCGAGATGCTGCCACCCGACCGGCGGGAAAAAGCCACCGTCGGCCGGCGGGTAGCCGTCATTGGCGGCGGTGATACCGCCGTGGACTGTGCCCGCACTTCCATCCGCCTGGGCGCCGAGGAGGTGACCATCGTCTACCGCCGCACCGAAGCCGAAATGCCCGGCAACAAGGTCGAACGGGGCATCTGTCTGGAAGAAGGCGTAAAAATCGAATATTTACAGGCTCCGGTCGAGTACATCGGCGACGAGAATGGACAGATCAAAGCTATGCAGGTCATCAAAATGGAACTGGGCGAACCTGACTCTTCGGGGCGTCGTCGTCCGGTCCCCATCGAAGGCTCCGAGTTCATTCAGGAAATAGACACAGTCATCCTGGCTGTGGGCTATTGGCCTGATCCCTTCCTGGGCAAGAAGACAGAAAAGTTGGCCACCCATAAATGGGGCCTGATTGTAACCAACGAAACAGGGGCCACTACCCGCGAAGGTGTATTCGCCGCCGGCGACAACGTCCACGGTCCAGACCTGGTCATCACCGCTATTGCTGAAGCCCACCGGGCCGCCGAAAGTATTCAGACCTACCTGAATGGTACACCCATTAAACTGGCCGAGCCACCACCACCTCGAAAACGGAAGTAAAATCTGCTTAAGGTTTAGAAAGGAAGCACTCAATCATGTTTTCTGATACGATGACCATCAACATAAAAGATGAAGCCGGTACTTTGGCTGATTATCTCAGTCAGGGTGACCCCTGTGCCAGTACTCATCTGGCCGTCTGATCGAAGCCGACAGCCGGGGCGCCTTTCAAACGTTTGCTCAGGCATTCGCCGCCCGTCTTCTGGACCATATGGCTCGCTGGGCTGAATTGGGCTTGAACGATCCAGAACTCATTGAAGATGAGGTATATCAACTATTAAAGACAGCCGCCATAGATTGGAATGGCCTGCCATGCCCCGGCCGACCAGGTGAAGAAGCATAGTCCGTATAACACTAGCCAAAACAGGGACCAGTTTAAGACTGGTCCCTGTTTTTATTATGGCAAAATCCGTGACATTCATCACAAAAAGAAATGACATTTGTCACTTTAAAAAATGTAAGGACAGAGATACCCTAAAGATAGGGTTAATAGATATTTATCTGTATCTTTTTAGAACGCTTTACTGCTGCCTCTAATACTACTTATCTCCTGATTACCACCGACACTGCCTGAAAAATTCTCTCCTACACCCCCGACTGGTCAAACAATACCAGATTATGTACCACCTCTGCTACTGAGATACTGATACCTCAAACCCTTCCGCCACGCTTCCAGCTTAATACAGTACCTTCACCCTTCCCTTCCCCCGGAACGCTTATCGACCACAATCCCCCTCCCGGTTGGATAATTATGCCGCAATCCGCAACCCGCAATCTAATGATTGGAGACACAAACTATGACAACTCAAATCGAGCTTATGATACTGACAACGCTCCGATCTATGGAGTCTCTGCATAACCTAAAAACTTCACACTTAAAGAAATTGGCCGCTATAGCCACCGAGGAGCAATTTCCAGAGGGCCAGATCATTTACCGCGAAGGGGAAGTGGGCCATGCTATCTATTTGGTTAAAGAGGGAGAAGTGGTTATCGAAATGGAAATACCGGATTATGACCCCGTCACTGTCTTCACCGTTGGACCAGGTCAACTCTTCGGTTGGTCATCACTGTTTCCCTCCCGGCCTAAACAGGCCAGAGCACGTGTATTGAAACCCACCCATGCCATTGTCATTAGTGCCAACCGACTACAAGATTTATTCGGAGCAGATCACAAACTGGAATATGCCATGATGGGGGCGATGACCGCTATTATTGCCGACCGCGTGCATACCGCCCGCCTCCAGTTAGCCAAAGCCCTGGCCTCTGGCATGACCCCAAAAAATGAAAACTATCCGGCCAACAAGGTCCAATTAAAACATTAGGCTGAAGAAAGGAGACAGTTACGATGACAGTCATAACCATTTCCCGGCATTATGGCAGTGGGGGCGACGAAGTCGCCGCCCGAGTCTGCGAGCTATTAGAATATCGTTACTTTGACAAAAGACTAATGGCCCAACTAGCCTCCGAAATGGGTCTAGCGCCCACTGAGGTGGTAGATTTTTCGGAGGATAACTACGAAATACGGGGCTTCCTGGATCGCTGGCGCGGGCCACGGGTCGTCGCTCAGATTGAAACCTGGCAAAAAGACGAGACAGGGACGGTGACCAGAGCCGTGGAAAAACTGGACGAAGCCGACAGTATCAATTTGGTCCAGGGCACTATCCAGGCTGCCTACAAGTACGGTAACATCGTCATTGTCGGACGAGGTGGGCAGGCCATTCTCAAAGACAAGCCGGGCGTGCTGCATGTGCGTATCCAGGCCCCCCTCGACGCTCGAGTGCTACGCCTTCACCAACGAGAAAACTTTAGCCTCGGCTGGGCCCAAGATGTAGCCATTAAACATGACCGGGCCGCAGCAGATTACTTAAAGCGATTCTATAACATTGACTGGGCCGACCCGCTACTCTACCATTTGATGATAAACACCGGCCGCTGGAGCATCGAAGCAGCCGCCCAACTCATCACCAAGGCGGTTAGTTACTTACCTCCAGAGGAGGCCTCTGCCTGATCTATGAGGAGTTCGGGCTATGGGTAGCGGGCTATGGGTAGGCCGGGCATCCCCATACCCGGCACGTCCTGGTACACCGAGGGTAGACCGGGCATCCCCATACCCGGCACATCCTGGTACATCGAGGGTAGGCCAGGCATCCCTATGCCCGACACGTCCTGGTACACCGAGGGTAGGCCGGGCATCCCCATACCCGGCTCACCGGTACGCCGAGGGTAGGCCGGGCATCCCTATGCCCGGCCTACCGCCAAACGGAGCCGCTTAATGGGGGTGGAACAATGTCCACCCATGGAATATTTAATTAAGATTAGGGCTGTTTGTATTGATTAGGAGGGTAAAAATGGATAAGATTACAGTTAGTGTTATCAAGGCCGATGTAGGAGGCTTTGTTGGGCATTCCGCCATGCACCAGGCGTTGATCGAGGAAGCAGAGCAGCGGTTGAAAGCCGCCCAGGAGCAAGGAGCCCTCGTGGATTTCCACGTCACCGCAGGCGGTGACGACCTGGAGTTGATTATGACCCACCACCAGGGGGTGGATCACGAAAGTATTCACCACCTGGCATGGCAGGTCTTCGAAGCCTGTACAGAGGTAGCCAAAGAACTTAAACTGTATGGGGCCGGTCAAGATCTCCTGGTCGATGCTTTTTCCGGGAACGTCAAGGGAATGGGGCCCGGCGTAGCCGAGATGACCTTCGAAGAGCGCAAAGCCGAAACGATCATTATCTTTATGGCCGATAAAACCTCGGCCGGAGCCTGGAACCTACCCTTATGTAAGATTTTCACCGACCCCTTCAATACCGCCGGTCTGGTCATCGCCCCCAGCTTACATGCTGGCTTTCGCTTTGAGGTTCACGACGTCAAGAAAAACAAGCGTATTTTCTTCGATACCCCCGCAGAACTTTACGACCTGTACGTCTTTGTCGGGGCGGCGGGACGGTATCCGATCAAAGCCGTCTACACCAAGAGCGGTGAGATCGCCTCAGTCTCTTCCACCCAGCGGCTGGCCCTCATTGCCGGTCAATACGTAGGTAAGGACGACCCCGTATGTGTTGTCCGCTGCCAGAGCCAGTTCCCGGCCGTGGGCGAGGTCCTGGAGCCTTTCAGCATGCCCCAGGTTGGATGCGGGGATCCCATTACGGTCCATTGATGCCCGTGCCACTCGGCTATGCTACGCCCAGCCGCTTCGATGGTCCCCCCCGGGTCACCGCCCTGGGCTTCCAACTGGCCTGGGGTCGCCTGATTGGTCCCCGGGATATGTTCGATGATCCCGGCTTCGACGAGGCCCGACGGTCCTGTAATCTTCTCGCCGATCAGATGCGTCACCATGGCCCATTCGAGCCGCACCGCCTGCCGATGGATGAGATGGAATACACCACCCTGCCCCAGGTCATGGCCAGGTTACAGGACAGGTGGGAGGACCTGCTGGAGTAGGCCTCATTCTCTGAGAATTGATACGGGTGCGTTTCATTTACTTTAGAAATGCTCCCGCTGGACAAATGCTCTCGCTGGACTTCCTTTGGTCGCAGTCCAGCGGTTTATAGCGTGGACTGTCCCACGGGGAGGCAGCGGAACTGCACAGGTCTTCGCACTGGTCCACGTCGAGCGCGTCTTAAATCATTTATGAAAAATGGAAACGAGAAACCTCAAATCACAAACGCCCCCTCCATCTTCATCGTCTCCGGTGGCGTGGGTGCCAGTGGCGAGCAACTGGTGCGGACGGCCCTGGCCCAATTTCAGGGAGTAGAGGTACCGGTCATCATTGTGTCTCATGTGCGCCAGGTGGCCCAAATTGAGGCCGTAGTAGACCGGGCCGCCGAGGCTGGGGGCACCATCGTCCATACCTTGGTCGACGTGGATATGCGCCGCGCCTTGATTCGGCTGGCCCGCGACCGAAACGTGGTCGCCATTGACCTGATGGGCCAGTTACTGGGCCGCTTAGCCAACCTGCTGGGCCAGGAACCGATCGGCCAGCCCGGCCAGTACCGGCAACTGCGCCAGGCCTACTTTGACCGAGTCGAAGCCATCGAATACACCGTCGCCCATGACGACGGCCGAAACCCCCACGAATGGCCTCTGGCCGAGATTGTCTTAGTCGGTATCTCCCGGGTCGGCAAAACCCCCCTCAGCATGTACCTCTCTGTGCAAGGTTGGAAAGTGGCCAATCTGCCTCTGTTAAAGGATATACCGTCCCCGCCGGAGTTATTCCGGTTGGACCGGCGGCGGGTGGTCGGCCTGACTATAGAACCGGGCCAACTCCTGCCCCACCGCCAACAGCGACAACGCCATCTCGGCCTGCCCGGAGGGGCAGCCTACACCGATCCGGCCCAGATTTACGAGGAAGTCAAGGCCGCCCGCCAATTCTATCGCCGCAGCGGTTTTGCCGTGGTAAACGTCACCGACAAACCCATCGAGGAGAGCGCCGCCGAAGTCATCGCTTTAGTCACCCGCCGCTTGAAAGCTGGGCCTGACTGATGGCCAGGATTTAACTGAACATTTATGAAGGTTAAAAAATTAATTGGGGTAGGCCGGACATCCCTATGCCCGGCCATCAATTCCACTTCTCAAAAAGGAGGGATTTACTGTGAGTAAAGGCCCATACGGTAGAAAAGATAGATTGATCAAAGAAAAACGGCACGATGCCTACCAGGAAAGCAATAAATGGCCAGAACCCACCCTATGTATTGAATGTGGGGCCTTGTTTGTCAATGGCCGCTGGTCCTGGCAGGAGCCGCCGGATCAGGCCAATCAGGCTATTTGTCCCGCCTGCCGGCGCATAGCCGACCGCTACCCAGCCGGATATATCGAGATCAAAGGCACCTTCTTTGCCGAACATCGAGATCAGATATTCAATCTCATCCGCAATATAGAAGCCCGAGAGAAAGACGAACGACCACTAGAAAGAATCATGGCCATCAAAGACCAAAAAGACCATACCCTGGTCACCACCACCGGGGTCCACATTGCCCGTCGGATTGGTGAAGCCCTCTCCCGAGCCTATAAAGGTCAACTTTCTTGTCAATACGCGGATGCCGAGCAGAGTATCAGAGTCTATTGGCAGCGGTAAGTATCGATAAATTTTGTCACGTAGACCGGTCACATTGGTCACTACCCAAAAGAGATATTTTTTGCTATACTTAAAATAGTGGCAATGGTTGCCACTAAAAAAATAGACCTGTGCGGTTTAGGCGGCGAACAATCTTCCCGGAAGCTATAAAGCGGCTTTACTTGGACCAAAATTTGCCATCTTAGCCATATTTTGTCCAGTGCAACTTTTATAGCTTCCGGGCAGGTGAGCTAACTGCACAGTCAAAAAAATTTTACCAAATCCGGTCTGTTAAATCGTAAAGATTTCCCCTGAATTCCCTATTAAACACCCTCTTATACCAAGATTGCCAGTTAGGTTAGATCGTAAAGAATACCCCCAAGCTCTCTAAGCCCCTGGATAACTGACGAGGAACACAACAACGACAGACTCTATCTTACTCCTGCAAGCTATCAACCCAAAAAGTGAATAATATGAAATGTGAGCACGTGCAGCGCGATCTTATCATTTTATAGTTTCAGTATGGTAACTACCTACCATATCATTCTGAACGAGCGCAGCGAGTGAAGAATCCCCAAGGTTTTGGTAAAGTAGACCTCTTTTGGGCCAAAGTTTTGGAGATTCCTCGTCGCCGAGCTCCTCGGAATGAGATAGGGGCAGGTAGTTACTCAGTATGGTCATAGAAAGGCTGAGAACAACTATGATAGTCAGCAATACGATGAAACGTGCCGTTATCTCTGCCTCACCCCAAACGACAGTTTTAGAAGCGGCTAAGTTGATGATTCAGAAAGGTATAGGCACCTTACCTGTTATCGACAGCAATGATACGCTGATCGGTGTTGTCAAAATTAGTGACATCCTGAATGTATTTATTCCTGACTATTTTGATTTCATTGAAAATCTGAGCTTCGTTCACGATTTTGGGGCGTTAGAAGATTTTCTACCCAAAGATGTCCCGGAAATAGAAAATGTAGCCATCCAAACATTAATGGAACTGCCCATTGCTATTGAAGAGAGCGAATCTATTCTACGGGCCGCCACCAAAATGGTCCGGCATGATTTGATAGATTTGCCGGTCGTAAATAGTCAGGGGCAGTTGGTGGGCCTGGCTTCGCACGTGGATGTGGGGATAGCTTTCTTACAAAAGTGGATTGAAGTTAAAGGATTTTCCAAATGACCACACCCCAAATTGTCTCCAGCCTTATTTTTGTTACCACTTTGGTTGTTATCCTGAGCGAGTGTCTGCACCGCACCACTGCGGCCGGTATTGGTGCCGCCGCCATGATTGTCGTGGGCACAGAGCTGGACTTTTATTCTCAAGAGGAAGCCTTGGCCTCTATTGACTTTAATACGTTGGGGCTGCTGCTGGGAATGATGATTTTGGTGCGGCTGCTGGAAGAAACTGGCCTCTTTCAATACGTGGCTATCCTGACCGGTAAGCGTTCTGGTGGAAATCCCTGGTTTCTGCTGGTAATTCTGGGTACAACAACCACTTTACTTTCGATGGTGCTTGATAACGTCACCACTATCGTCCTCATAGCCCCGGTCACTATCCTCATTGCCGAAGTTCTGGGCCTAAATCCTATGCCCATCCTACTGGCCGAAGCCCTTCTCTCCGATACGGGCGGCGTAGCTACGCTGATTGGTGACCCACCCAACGTAATTATTGGTTCTGCGGCCAATTTCTCCTTTAACGATTTCCTAACTCATTTGGCCCCCATTACGCTTTTTGCCTGGTTAGCCGCCCTGCTGACTCTCCGCTTGCTTTTTAAAAAGGAGTTATCAGAAAAACCCAAAAACATCCAGGCTTTAATGGGTCTCGATGAGCGGGAAGCCTTGAAAGACCTCCCCAATATGCGAAAACTCTTAATTATTTTGGCAGCGGTTATTATCTTATTCTTTTTTCACAGCCAACTGCATCTATTGCCGGCGACCGTTGCCATGGGAGGGGCGGCCCTGGCCCTGCTCTGGGTACATACCAATGTAGAAGAAACTTTAAGCCATTTGGAGTGGGGCGTGTTACTGTTTTTTGCCGCCCTTTTCGTCATCGTCGGTGGCCTGGAAACGTCGGGGACGTTAACGCTACTGGCTACGGGTATTGTTGGTTTGGCCCGTGATAATTTATTGCTGGCCTGCCTGGTTTTATTATGGGTAGCGGCAATCGTCTCAGCAGTCGTCGACAATATTCCCTTTACCATTGCCATGGTCCCCGTCATTCAGAACCTGGGTAACCTGGCCGTGCAAACTTCGCCCCTATGGTGGGCCCTGGCCCTGGGCGCTGGCTTTGGCGGCAACGGCACTCCGTTAGGCTCAACGGCCAATGTAGTTACCGTCAGCCTGAGCGAAAAAACACGAACCCCAATTACGATGAGAATCTGGCTAAAAAACGGCCTGCCGGTTATGCTAGTTACCAGCCTGGTGGCGACTATTCTTTTTGCAATTTTCTTTGAATGGATGAAGACTCCGTAATTAATGTAGAAAAATATAAGGTAAGGAGAAAAATAATGGCTCATTTACTGGTGGTTATTCTTTACAAACCTTCTCAGTTACCAAAATTACTGGAAGCCTGGCACGAACTTGATGTGCCCGGGGTGACCATCCTGGCAAGCGTCGGGGGGCATCGCGCCAGGAATTGGCTGCAACAGATGGGATTGGAGGCAATTGGCGGACTTTTTGGCGCAGAAAACGTGCGCAGTAAAACATTGTTAACAGTGATCGAAGATGATGAGATGTTAGAAAAAGCCATTATTGAAGCAGAACGTGTGGTTGGCGATTTTTATCAGCCGGACCGTGGCCTTTTGTTTGTGGTGCCCGTCAGTCACGCTTTAGGTGTTTTTAGACCAGAAATCAAGCAGGAAGCTGCAGCGTCGCTTTCTAAAACATCACATTTAGAAGCAATGACGAGGAAGGAACGTATCACCCGGGATACACCTGTATCGGTTGTTGACAAAATTCTAAATTTGGAACCGGTTATCGTGCAAACCAATCAACCTTTAATGGAAGTTGCAGAGGCGATGGTAAACTTTCCCAAGATACATGTGGCCTGTGTGGTGAATGAACAGCAACGACTGGTAGGCTTGTTATCCCTGCGCAGCCTGGCCGACGACCTATTTATGCTTGTGATTCCAGAAGATTTTTTAAGTAAAGTCTATGATCTGGAACACGTACTGGAGTATGCCAAACTGGCAAGTATTCACACCGCCGGAGATGCGATGATCCCCGCTGTATGGGTCAAACAAGACGACACCATTAAAGATGCATTTCATCAAATGCATAAGAATCAATTATCTGGAATACCAATTGTGAATGACCGATATGAAGTAAGCGGTTACATCAATTTGCTGGAACTGCTGGCCATTTATGCCCGTAGTCAGAAGAGTTCACAGAGTTAAATGGATCAAATCTGGCTCTATTTCAAACGATTTAAGACACGCGCGGCCTGGACCAGTGCGAAGACCTGTACAACTCCGCTGCCTCCCCGTGGGACAGTCCACGCTATAAACCGCTGGACTGCGACCAAAGGAAGTCCAGCGGGAGCATTTCTAAAGTAAATGAAACACACCCAAATGGCTTCAGGCAAATATGTGAGCTTTGTCGCATAATTAAATGACATACTATCATTGCCAATCTGGGCCGCCTTCGGTTATACTTTAATTAAGTCGAAGGCGTTTTTCGTTTTGCTAACGAGCAACCCGCCTTGAAAGGACTCCTATGTTTGATTCCAAAGATCAGAAACAATTTCCGTCAGAAACGACCGGGCTTAAACAAGCCAAGAACGAAATGATCCAACGCGACCAGGAACTACTAACCTTGCAATATGCTGGCGCGATCATCGCTTCCAGTCTGGACCTGCAATATGTATTGGATACGATCACCAGGGAAATGGCCAACTTGTTGGCAGTTGCCGCCTGCGCCATCTCAGAATGGGACAAAGCAACTGATACAATCTCCGTCCTGGCTACATATGGTCCCCCAAATTGGTGGGCTGACAGAACTTCACACAAAGCCTTTTCTCTGGCAGATTTTCCTTTTACAAAACGGGTCTTGGTCAAACGACGCGCCCGGCAACTGACCACCTGTACCCGCTCTTTGGGTACCTGTGCCCGCTTTTTAGGTATCAGCCGGCCTGATATCGCCCCGGCTGAATTGGCCTATATGCAACAGCTCAAAATTAAGACAATATTACTACTCCCCATGGAATTTCAAGATCAAGTGGTGGGCCTGGTTGAAATGATGGACGATCAGGTTGAGCGCACCTTCACCAACCAGGCCGTAGCCTTAGCCCAATTGCTGGCCAACCAGGTTGCCACAGCCATCACCAATGCCCGCCTCTACGAACAGGCCCAGCAGGAAATCGCCGAACGCAAGCGGGTAGAAGAAAAAATTCACAAACTCAATGCGGAACTTGAACAACGAGTCCTCGAACGAACCGCCCAATTGGCAGCCGTGAACAAAGAATTACAGGCCCTTAACCAGGCGGCCCTGACTATGACCGCCGAATTGGAACTGGACCGGGTCTTACAAACTATCACCGACTTAGCCCAGAAACTGGTGGGGGCTACCTACGCTGCCCTCAGCGTCCCAGGGCAGGGTGACTGTATCGCCTATTTCGTTACGGCCGGTCTGGCCAAGGAAGTGCAGGCTGCTATTGGCGACATACCCAGGGGGCAAGGTTTGCTGGGCCATTTGCTGCACCATGCCCGGCCACTGCGTCTGCCCGACCTGCGCCAACACCCCCGAGCAACCGGCTTTCCGCCTCGTCACCCAATTATGACCAGCTTCCTGGGTGTCCCCATTATCTCTCGCGGGCGAGTGTTGGGGAGCCTTTACCTGACCAACAAGATTTCAGGGGATACAGCCGAGCCCTTTACAGTAGAAGACCAGCAACTGATCGAGACCTTGGCCGCTCAGGCAGCGGTGGCTATCGAGAATGCCCGGCTGTATGAGACCGAGTGTCAGCGCAACCGGGAGCTGGCCCTGCTCAACCGGGTAGGACAGATGTTCGTTTCTACCCTCGACCTGGATCCGTTACTGAGCACGGTCCTGGAAGAGGTACGTCACGTGTTGGGCATCGTCGCTTGCTCGATTTGGTTAGTTGACCCGGAAACGGACGAACTGGTCTGCCGCCAGGCCACTGATCCGCACAGCGAGTTGATACGCGGCTGGCGTCTGGCCCCTGGTCAGGGCCTTGGCAGTTGGGTCATTCGTACCGGTCAAAGCCTGATCGTACCGGATATACGGCAAGACGAACGCCATTTCGAAGGCGTAGACCAGCACACCAAACTAAATTTACATGCCATGCTTTGTGTCCCGCTGCGGGTTAAACAACGGGCCATCGGGGTACTTTATGCGGTAGATGAAGCCGTTGATCGCTTCAGGCCAGCCGATCTAAATTTGCTAGAGTTGTTGGCAGCCACTGCGGCCATTGCCATTGACAATGCCCGGCTGTATGCACAAACCCAGCAAGATGCCAAAACTAAGTCAATCCTGCTGCATGAGGTTAATCACCGGGTCAAGAACAATCTGGCCGCCATTATCGGTTTGTTGTATGCTGAACAAAGCCATGCCGGGGTAAAAGAAGAGGCCATCTACCAATCTATCATAACGGACTTGATTAGCCGGGTGCAAGGGTTGGCCACGGCCCATCATCTACTCTCGGCCGCCAGGTGGGCCCCTCTCTCCCTGGCTGAACTGGCCAATCAAGTCATTCACGCCGCTTTGCAGGTACTGCCCCCTGATAAACATGTTTCTGTACAGGTCTCCCCCTCCCCCATCCGGGTCACACCGGACCATGCCCACAACCTGGCCCTGGTGATTAATGAGCTGACAACCAACACCATCAAGTACGCTTTGGCCCAGGGCTCTACAGCCGCCATCGCCGTCCGTATCGCTCTCGATAGCGATACCGTGTTATCAGAGTCTGGTGTATCCAAAGGACATGCGATTGTATTTGAGTATCGTGACGATGGGCCAGGTTATCCGGTAGAGATTCTCCGGTCTGACCACAGGCACCATAACGTGGGATTCGATCTGATCCAGAGCCTTGTCTGCGACGGTCTGAATGGAGAGCTGGCCCTCCATAACGATAACGGCGCAGTCACCATCATTCGATTCAAAACTGAAGTCGCCCTGAATGGAACATAATCAAGAAAAGGGAAATCAGAAACCAGGTTTTTCGCTTGCTAAGGCATTTTTGGTGCTCTAGAATGCTCAAAAAGCAACAATTAGCTTGGCTCAGACGACAAAAAACCTGGTTTCTCTCCCATAATCAACAAAACGAAAGGTTTATTAGCCTAGTATGAAAAAAGACATCCAGGTATTGATTGTTGAAGACGATCCCCTGGTTAGCAGAATGCTTCAGGGGATGCTGGCAGAGATAGGGTATAACACCGCCGGTAAAGCAATGAACGGCTTACAAGCCATTGACATGGTCCAGTCTTTGCGCCCCGACGTTCTCCTGATGGACATAAAAATGCCCGATATGGATGGCCTCGAAGCCACCCGGCGCATTTACGAACATTGCCCCACCCCGGTCGTGGTCGTCACCGCCTATGACACCCCGGAACTATTGGCAGAGGCCAGTCAGATCGGGGTAGGGGCCTACCTGGTCAAACCACCCAATGCCGGAGACATGGAACGAGCCATTACCATTGCTATGGCCCGTTTCAGCGATATGATGACCCTGCGTCGTCTAAACGCAGAATTACAAGAAGCTTTGGCCAAGATCAAAACGTTAAAGGGGTTGCTACCCATTTGTGCTTCTTGTAAAAAGATACGCGACGACGAGGGCTATTGGCATCAAATAGAAGTCTATATCCGGGATCATTCCGAAGCAGAATTCAGTCACGGTCTTTGTCCGGACTGTAGCCAGAAACTTTACCCGAACCTTTATAAAGATAAGTAGTAACTACCTACCATGTCATTCTGAACAGGTAAAGAATCTCTAAGGTTTTGGTAAAGTAGATCTCTTTTGGGCCAAAGTTTCGGAGATTTGTAGTGGTTCATAAAATGTTGCAGTCGAAAAAAGCCCCCCCGGCCCCCCAAAGGGGGGTGAAAAGCGCCAAAGTTCCCCCCTCTGGGGGGTTAGGGGGGCCGGGTTGAACTGCAACTAATTCTGAACCACTACAGTTTTAGCCTACTTTTTAGCCAAACAACTCGGAATCAATTTACGCAAAGCTGTACTAAGTATAGATTTAATCAAAGTTGACAATCACTCTTCACGAATCGCCCCTATTTCGACGGGATGAAGATGAATTGGCCATGTCGTCGCTTTATCATACCTTGCCCCATGAAGGTTTGCTCCGCTGAGGTTAGCTTGTTTGAGATTGGCCTGTTTGAGATTGGCCTGCCTGAGATTGGCGTTACGCAGGTCCGCACTATTCAGGTCCGTGCCGCTCAGGTTCGCTCCCCTCAGATTCGCTCCTCTTAGGCTTGTTTGTCTAAAATTTACCCCTTTGAGATTGGCCTGGCTGAGGTTGGCTGTACCAAGGTTGGCCTGGCTCAGATTAGCCTGGCTCAGATTAGCCTGGCTCAGATTAGCCTTCAGGAGTTTCGCCTGGCTGACATTAGCATCAGCAAGGTTCGCTCCCATAAGGTTGGCCTGGTAAAGGTTAGCCCCGCTGAGATTGGCCTGGCGGAGGTTGGCTTCGCTCAAGTTGGCCCCAATCAGGTCCACTCCGTGAAGGTCCATGCCGCTGAGGTCCATCCCAAAAAGTTCTGCTCCACTGAGGTTCGCCCGGCGGTGTTCCGCCTCACTGAGATTTGGGCCGCCAAGCTTTGTCCGGCGGTATTCCGTCTCGTTGAGATTTGGGCCAAGCAGTTCCGGCTTTTCGCCCCTACCACGAGCAGACTCGATTAATTGTAAAACTTGTTTGCGAGATAGTTTGGTCATATTACTTCAGAGCCGCTTCCTGAGTGGCCTGTAGCAAAGTGTCAGGTGAACGACAACATCACCGACTTTGAATTGCATAACAGGCTCCTCTGCTGCGTTAGCGGCGCTTGTGCTGCGTTAGCGGCGATTGCGCCCACTTTGGCGGCTAGACCCGCTTCTTCGGTCTTTGCGAGGTTTGGCCAGGTTCACCTTCAACTCGCGGTCGTTCAGGTTGAAGCCGTTCAACATACTGATTGCCTGTTCCGCCTCAACCTGAGTGCTCATTTCGACAAAACCGAAGCCTTTGGAGTTGCCGGTGTCGCGGTCTGTAATCAACGCCACCGACACTACCTGGCCTGCTTTAGTGAACAAGGTTTTCAGATCATCCTCGGTGGTGGAGTACGATAAGTTTCCAACATATAATTTAACTTCCATAATTTTTGTCTCTCCTTAGAGACCGGCTCATTGAGCCGATAATAAAAATCCTGACATCCCATTTTGGGTCCTCAGTCTAACCAAAATGACCGGGGTCGTTATGAACAAAGGGCACTTGGTTGAAGGTTCATTAAAGGTGTGGTGACGCTGTAGCCCGTAGCCCGACTAAGCTTGGTCAGCCTCCGCACTCTGCTTATATCGCTCGAACAGTTCTGGGATTTGGTCAAATTCGGTTGACTTATCCAGAAAGAAGTCGGCTCCGACCTGCAAGCATTTCTGCCGGTACGCCGGATATGGATAGTTGGTCAGAACGATGACTACCGGCGCTGGCTCATCCTGCTTGATAGTTTGCAAAACATCGATCCCACTGCCGTCCGGCATGCGGATATCTAAGATCACTGCGTCAGGCTTGAGTATCCGAATAGCGCTGATGGCCTCGGCCACAGTCTCGGCCTGGCCCACAATTTCGACTTCGGTCAACTCGTTGAGCATCGTCACCAAATGTTCCCGGACGATGAGTGAGTCATCAGCGATAAATACTCTGACCTTTTGGTTTGAGCTTAGAGCTGTCAAAGGCATAATAATTATCAGGGAACGTGATTAAAGTTCTAAAATCTAGCGTCAGGAAGCTGATTTTGATGTAGTTATTGCTTACTGGTTGATCTGCACAAGCAGTTTAGCACACGCGTCGGCAACCTTGCGATCGGGTTCCTCCTCACCGGGCATTGTCGCCCAACCCTGCTCTTTTACATAATCATCTCTCTGGTAAGAATTTACTTCTTTCAATTCTCTGAGCTTCTGGATTTTTCCCAGATCCTGATTATACTGGCCGACACAAACCGCGGCCAGGCGCTGGACGACTGCATCATTAGCCATATTCTGGGCAGTCCCACCCGTAACCCATCCACCCCAATTGAAGCCAACAAACATCGTTAGAATAATAACGGCCACCGAAATCCAGAAGACAATCGTTTTCCTCGGCCGGGCGTTATCCCACCGCTCGCCATAACTCGGTTTATATTCTGGTTTCACGTTTTTACTGCTGGTCTTGTCTTCATCCCACACATTCTTTTCAACATCAGACAACCTGCTTACCTTATCTTGGTTCATTTTATTCCTCCTTCCATAGAGACACTATAGTTTATATTAGATACAGCATTAAACTATCTTAGTATAAACGATCCGAGTTCGGAAAACTATCAGCAAAATTCTGATTGTGGGGTAGGGTTTAGACTGATTCATTTGTAGGTAATTGCCCTACAAATAACAGGAGTTGGAGGGGTAAGGGAGTTGCCAAGCGGGGAGAAGCGTTACTCGATTAGCCCGTTCTCAATAGCGTAGCGGATAATCTCAGCGTTGGTTTTCAAATTCATCTTTTCAAGCAGGCGGGTTCGATAGGTGCTGATAGTCTTGGCGCTCAACGACAGGGTCTCGGCAATTTCCGCAAGCGTTTTTCCACTAGCCATTAACTGCATAACCTGAAACTCGCGGTCGGACAATGCTTCATGCGGCGGCCGGTCAGAAGCTACCTCCAGGCTGAAGGCCAGGGTTTCGGCCAGACTCCGACTGATGTATTTCCCACCGCTCACGACTTTGCGAATGGCCTTGACCAGTTCCCCCGGCGCGTTTTCTTTGGTTAAGTAGCCAGATGCACCCGCTTTCAGAACACGCACCGCGAGCTGTTCTTCGGCATGGATGCTGAGTACCAGCACCGGCAGGTGGGGCTGTTCCAGTTTCAGTTCCTTTAGGATGTCGAACCCGCTGCGGTCGGGCATAGTAATGTCCAGCACCAGCACATCCCAGCCTCCAACCCGAACCTGATCCAGGGTTTCTTGTGCATTGGCGGCCTCACTGGCCACCTCCATATCGGGGATGCCCGACAAGATCTGCCGCAGACCCTGGCGCACAATCGGGTGATCATCGGCAATGAGTACTTTGATCATTATGGTCCCTGAGCAATTGTTACTCGTTCGTTGGTAGCGGCAACCGGACAGTAACGGTAGTCCCTTGGCCCGGCCTGCCCTGAAAGTGGATCTCGCCCGCCCGCAGTCGGGCACGCTCCTGCATCCCCAGCAGGCCAATTGATTTCGGGCTGTGGATCTCGCTTTCGGTAATACCTCGCCCATTATCCCGCACCTGGAGAGTCAGAAATGTGGCGTTTTCCTCTACGCTTACCTCAATCTGGGTAGCTTGGGCATGCCGGGTCACGTTAGTGAGAATCTCTTGAAAGATGCGGAAGACCGTCGTAGCCCCATCGGCATCCAGGGTCGTCTCCTCCGGGGTGCTGATCAGTTTACCCTGAATGCCTGAGCGGTTTTGAAATTCCTGAAGCTGCCATTCAATGGTCGCCACCAGGCTAAGATCCAGAATGCCCGGCCGCAACTCAGTTGCAATTCGACGCACGGCCTGGACGATACTATCAATCAGGTCGGACATCGCCTGCGTTTTTTCCAACAGATCTGGCTGCTGTTGATCCAAATGCTTTTGCAGCCAGGCTACATCCATCTTTAGTCCGGTCAAGGCCTGCCCAAGTTCGTCGTGGATCGCCCGGGCAAGGTGGGTACGTTCTTCCTCTCTGACTGACTGCAAGCGAGCGGATAGTTCGCGCAACTGTTCGGTTGAACGCCGAAACTCGTCCTCCTTACTCAGACGGTCGATAATTTCACGTTTCAGGCTGGCATTGGTGGCCAGAAGTCGGTTGGTAAGTTGGGTCAGGCGCGCTTCTAGCTCGGCAATCAACTCTTGGGATGCCTGGTGTTGGTCGGTTAGGTTGTTATTTGGGGCTCGGGGCAATGGTTTCATAGAACCTACAATTAATGTGGGTTATCAAATATAATGAGACTCACAGGCCCTTTTCGGGCCTTTTTTTCATAAATAATGAGACTCATTCTTACAAATAATGAGACTGGCCTATTTTTTTCTCACAATAATGAGACTGGCCTATCCAACAGAGTTGTGGTAATGTCCACCGATTCACAAATGCAGTAGTTATAGTGGTATTTTGCAGTGAGTCTCCCGGTTTGTCAACTCGAAAACCGCAGGGGCAGGGTCAAGTAAGGTGAATCTATGCTTTACACTTCCCGCACCAGTACCCAGCAGGCTTGTAACTGGTTCACCAGAACTCGACGACTGTTACGCCGAGGCAAAGTCAACCAAGTGATGGCAGACATTGAGGCCGCCTTGGCCTTGGAAGGTCTGCCTCTTTCGGCTCACCAGAGCTTGACCAACTTGTACAACTACCTGGACAAACATTGGGACCACATTGATTACGCTAGATTCAAAGAGTTGGGACTGCCCATCGGCAGCGGCATCGTTGAAAGTGCCTGTAAGTGGCTGATCCAGCAACGATTTAAAGGGGTGGGGATGCGCTGGAGTGAGGAGGGTTTCAATCATTTGCTCCACCTGCGGCTAGCCTGGGTCAATCCGATTCCGGCTGAATTTAGGAAGGATCTCTCCAGTTGATTTGAAAATTATCCTCTGGGGTGAATCGTAATAGATGTTCAACAACAACCCGCTCTACGCGTGCCAGATTGTCCGCATTTTCCGCCTCAACCTGGAGCGTCAACGTGCTGGAAGTTGCTGTAATCTCACATTTTCCATCCCCAAATTCGATATATCCCTTATCCCCTTCATACCTGGCTGTTATCTTTCGAGCAAAATGATTGCATAAGGCTTTCATTAAGCGTTCGGCCTTGTCGGTTTCTATGGTAGTGATTTGAATCATTGGTCCTCAGTAAAGTAACCCACTTGATTTTCAAGTTTTGCCGGGTAGTAAATGTTCTACCCGGAAAGTATGGGAAGACAATTTTATCGTTGAGGCAAGATGTGTACACGCTTTGCGGTTAAATGCTGTTGATTTCCCTGACTCTGCAGCAAGAAACAAAGTGATTTGGCAGTACTTCTTCAAGCTGCTGCGGTTCGTGACATTTCTTGCACTCATATTTACATCTTTTACTCGATGATCAAGTTTTTGATGACAAATTTTACCTGAGCCATAAGGTGCGTTAAGATAGGCTTCCAAAAACTTCAGAAAAGAACAAATACCAAGGAACGGAAGCCAGATGTATATAGACGATCCC
>DAOUMU010000485.1:0-8041 GCA_034409055.1 Anaerolineae bacterium | reverse complement strand
CCCCCTTCTCTGGGCAGTTTCCTCCAGAGAAACAGGAATCTTATGGCTGACTGGCATTTTGCCAAGCCCCATTAGGCTGAATTGTTAATGTGCTGCTCCGTCAAAACGGTTGTTATGAAACACTCTGGAGTTCGTATTTACCCAGTGTTTTTAGTGGCGGCATCGGCTTACCTCAAGAATGTGTCGGTACGTTTTTAAAGGTTCAACGCGGATTTGTGGGGTAAAAAGCCAGACCTGACAGGTTTTAGCGAAAATTTACCAGATAATACCGGTAAATTGTAGCAAATTGGCAACAAATAGCGACAGATTATTAAACCTGTCAGGTCTTACCCCTCGAATCCACATAGAGCCTTTTTAAAATTTAACTCACCTACTGGATACCCAACTGATCTGGTGGGGACTATTCTTTCGTCGTAATCGAAGAGGGGCGTTTTGTTAAGTATAACACAATTGCCCCCTGTCTGACAACCACTTTGGCCGTCAAGATAGGGCTTTTCTATGGTAAATCTGACCTATCTGATGAAGATTAAGAAAATATCCGAACCTGTCTTCTATATGTAGGCCGCCTAGCGATGAATTCGCCGGGCTACAAAACAACGCCGGATGAATCCGGCTTGGGTGGTTGTCCAAGCCCGATTCATCCGGCGCAGTTGACTGGTCCGGAAAATTCAGATATAGAACCAGAATTGACAATGAAAAAGTAACTTCCGGTAAGGCAACCTCATAGAGCATCCAACCACGTAAAACGTAAAGCGTAAACCCACAGGGCCAATGACGTAAAAATGAGTTGTAGATAAGTCATTACGCTTCACGTCACTTGCCCTGCGGGTTTACGTTTTACGAGTTGGCTAGCGACATCAAGCGGAAGTTACTTTTTGCCCCGCTGGCAAGCCAAATTCTGATTTGATGGATTGTATTATGTTGCCAGGTAAGAAGGGGCAGAATGGTATCGCTTAGTACACCCAGCGTCCCATCGGCCAGCGCCCCCGGTAACCGGAACCCTGACCACTGCCGGCGCAATCGCAGATACCGTCGCCATCCTCGTCAACGAAGCCGGGGCAGTTTTCCGGTGAGGCCCACGTTTCGCTTAGGCGGAGGGCTACGTGAGCTTTGGCAGCGGTCAGCAAGGTGTCAACTTGCTCCTGGGTCAATACTTCATTGGTGACCAACTCGGCCAATCGCTCGGCATAGGGAGCCATGAAGGCGTCTACAATTGTGTTCAGAGCCACCTCATGTTCTGCCGCTACGTCAGCAATGCTTTTGCCCGCTTGCAACTCGGTCATCAATTCAGTTGGCGTCATGTCCAGTTGCTCAGCGGCCACAGCGAAAAGAGAGCCAGCCGGTCCACCCCCACGGCGGCCCAGCCCAAACCCAGGGCCAAAACCTCTGCCCGGTCCCATCTGATAGCCGGGGCCAAAGCGATCACCCCAGCGGGGACCCATCTCGAACTGCGGCGCGAAACCTCTGCCCGGTCCCATCCGATAGCCGGGACCAAAGTCACCCCGAGCCATGAAGCCTCTGGCATAACCGGGACCGTAACCATATATCGGCCCCTGGGCCAGCACTCTTGGCACCAGGGTAACCGCCGCCACCAGGCCAATAACGACTACCAGGGCCACCGCTCCCACTGCTACAAAGATCCATTTTCGAGTGTTCATATATACCTCCATAACCTTCACTGGTTGCTTATTATTTTTATTTTCTGGCTTCAGAATAACACACAAATGTGGAGAAGTGATGGAGAGACTATGAAGGTATCATGCATTTAAGGCGGTCATCTGGTGGAAGCCTTTCGGCCAGCATGTATAGTTTACCGCCGCCAGAGACGGCCCCACACCTGGTGTGGACCGGGCAGGTCTGGCAAACCGCTTGCGCCTTGTCGATTTCGATGATTCGTCCTTTACGAATCAGGGTGAGCAGCATCCCTTCCAGCACGTCAGGGTCTACATGCAACCGCTGGCTCAACCGGTCAAGCGGTAGGATAAAGCCACTTTGTCTAAATTCGGTCAGGATAGCCTGCAACATAGAGATGTCCCCGCCTACGTTTCGCCCTGAGTTCTAACCCAGGCCAAGCAGCACCCCCCCCTGGTAGACCAGAACGGCCAGGGTCCAGGGGACGATTGTCTGGATACCAATCGATACCCCGGCCCATTTCCAGCCAAACTCCTGAATCTGGGTCGCTGTCGTAGCCACACAGGGTACGTACAGCAGCACGAAAACCAGGAAGGCCAGGGCCGCCAGGGGCGAAAATACTTGCTGTAAGGCGTTGCCCAGGGCTGTGTCTTTGCTCTCTTTCTCAGCCGGGAAGAGGGCCATACCCGGGGTCAACACCTCCAGGAATTGCTGGCCCGCCTCGACGGTGGCCCGACCAAAGCTAACCACAATTTCAGCCACGTCCTGTCCAAAGGTGGTTGTTGGCTCTACTGTTTCGGCTACGGTCGCCCCTACGTAAATCTCAGACATGGTCGAGACGACCATCTCTTTGGCAATCAAACCGGTAAGCAGAGAACCGGCCGATTCCCATTGGCCAAATCCGGCCGGCCTGAAAATGGGGGCAATGGCCGCGCTCACCTGTCCATACAGACTGTCACGCGGGTTTTCCACGCCCCACGGTATATTCAGCAGAAACCAAACTACAATCGAAATGGCCAGAATAATGGTGCCGGCCTTATGCACGAAGTGAGCGGTACGTTGCCACATCTGGGTGACTAAGGCCCGTAAGGTGGGCATCCGATAGGGCGGGACTTCCATCATAAAGACGCTCTGCTGGCCCTTGAAGACCGAACGGGACATGACCAGTCCCACGCCAGCGGCCACCACAATCCCCACCAGATACATCCCCCAAATCACCCAGCTCGCCTGGCGGGGAAAGAAGGTCAGGCCAAAAATCATGTAGACCGGTAAACGAGCCGAGCAGGACATAAAGGGAGCCATTAACCCGGTCAGGATGCGGGCCGTCCGGCTCTCAATGGTCCGGGTGGCGTAGATAGCGGGCACATTACAGCCAAAGCCAATAATCAGCGGCAGGAAAGATTTGCCGTGCAAGCCAAAGAGGCTCATATACCGGTCCATCACGTAGGCAGCGCGGGCCATGTAGCCACTATCTTCTAAAAAGGCCAGCACAAAGTATAAGACCATCAGTCCAGGGATAAAGACCAGCACGCCGCCCACCCCGGCAATGGCTCCATCGACCACCAGCGAAATCAACCAGTCCGGGGCATTAACGACATTCAGCAGGGCAATAGCCCAGTTGGTGATCGGGCCGCTCATCACCCCATCGATCCAATCCAGAAAGGGCGCCGATACATTTTGCACCAGGTTAAAGACCAGGTACATCAAGATCAAAAAGATAGGAACACCCAGGTAACGATTGGTAACGATTCTATCAACTCTGTCCGAGAGCGTAAGCCGCTGTTCAACCGGCCGGGTGAGGACACTGCCGACCAGGTTACGCACAAAACTGTAACGGTAATCTGCCAGGGCGATATCTACATCCTCACCATAATGCTGTTGGAGACGGGCCATGCTTTCTGCTAACAGTTGTCTCACTTTTTCCCCGCCTTCAGCCGCCTGAACTTCGGCTAACAAGAGCTCATCCCCTTCCAGCAACTGGATGGCCAGCCAGCGAGACGGATAGGTCGCGGCCAGGGCGGGTATCTGCTCGATGGTCGCACTCAGGTGGGTAATCTCTGTTTCGATCTCTCGACCATACTCAATGTAGATTGGACGATTATAAGCGATATTGGCGATGGTCACCTTATAGATAATTCTCCAGAAAGGTTTTTGTCTGATCGTTTACGTGTTATGTATTGCGTGTTACGTGATGATAATCATGTGGAGACGACCTTCCTGGAAGCTGTTTTGGCAGGTGAATTCCATCGTTTCAAGACAATTTCGCCTTAAATCTAAGCTTCCGGGCAGGTTTCATCCCCCTAATTTGCGTAGAGCCAGAATTTATCTGGAAACTCAGTGCCCGTTACAAGCCGGGCATGGTCTCTTCTCAGACTGGGATACTCCAAACGTGGCAATTGCCTGCTTCAATTCTGCGAAGCCCTGGCCGCGGCTGGCGGTGGTCAGGATGACCGGGATGCCGTTTAATTTGGCCGATAGTTTCCGGGCATCAATCTGCAGGCCACGGTTACCAGCTACATCTATCATGTTCAGCACGATAATCAGGGGAACACCCATCTCCAGAATTTGGGCCGTCAGGTAGAAGTTGCGCTCCAGGTTGGCCGCATCGGCCACATTGACCACCAGAGCAGGTTTTTCTTTGATGATGAAATCACGGGCAATCTGCTCTTCGGGGGAATAAGCTGACAGGCTGTAGGTCCCGGGCAGGTCAATGACCTTAATCTCCAGTCCATTGTATTTAAAAATACCTTCCTTTTTCTCCACCGTTTTGCCCGGCCAGTTGCCCACGTGCTGCCGGGAACCGGTTAAAGCATTGAAAATCGTACTTTTGCCTGCATTGGGGTTGCCGGCCAGAGCGATGATCAAATCAGGCATCTTCTCCCCTTATACAGCTCGAACGAGGATCTTGTGGGCCATACCGCGTCCCAGGGCCAGGCGCGTATCGCGTACAGCTAACAACAAAGGTCCCCCCTGATCCTGTACGATTTCCAGGCCGACGCCGGGGGTCAGGCCCAATTCGGTCAAACGGTGCCGCAGCCTGCGGCCTGCGGTGATCTGAACCAGTTTCACCCGCTGACCGGGCGCGACCATCGTGAGAGGTAACGTGCCATTACGAGCCAGTCTCATCTTTTGCCTCCACCGCAAGCGAACTTATCCAGGGCGATTTGTTTGAATGCCGGGGTCATTTCTTGCTCCTTTTTCGATAAAGTTTCTGGGGCTGAAGGTGGCAACGGTTCAGGTGATTCTGGCTCAGTGACAGGGGTGACACCAACACAATCGGCAATGGCCGGGGCCAGGGAGAGAGATTGACCGGATATGTTCAGTAGCAGCGATCCGTCTACGGCCACGGCTGACACCTCCACCACGCTGCCTGGAGACATTCCCTGGTGACGCAGGAAATCTTTGCCGGTCTCATCGAGACCAATGTTGACTACCTGCCCTCGTGCGCCGGCAGCCAGGGTGGTCAAGGGTTGGCTAGCGGGCAGGATCGAGGTCTCATGATCATACGGAATGGGCTCGTTCTGAGGACTGACCGTCGGATGTCCCAGGAAGGCCGCCAATCGCTCGGCCAGGTCCTCAGGCGTGACGTGCTCGAACCGGCAAGCCTTGGCCTCCGCTTCCTGCGGTTCGATGCCCAGCTTTTCGACGAAGAAAACTTCCCATAACCGGCGACAGTACAACACGCGTTGGGCCAGTGTCTGCCCTTCAGCCGTGAGGGTCACTCCTTTATAAGGCTCATAATTGACCAACCCTCTATCCGTTAACTTGCGGCACATCTCATTGGCCGAAACGGGTGAGACAGAGAGTTCTTGGGCCAGCATAGGCACAGGCACCGGTTGCCCCTCTCGCTGCAACAAAGCAATCCTGAGCAGATACATCTCAATACTTTCGCTCATAGCGTCTTCGCCTGAATTATGGTATACCATAACAACTCCCCCCATAATTATAAGGTGCACCTTATCAAGAAAATATCACACAAATATGGCCAGGTCTAGTGACAAATGTCATCACAAAACCAGACAAATATCATATCAAGTTTTAACCGGGGGTAAAAATAAGTTTTACCGGGGTTGCATGGATCAGGCCGATCCCTCGCCGTTCAGCGCTTTGGGGATGATGCCCATCTTATGGACGGCTTCGGCACCGACCATCAGACTAACGACTTCGTCAGGCGTGGTTTCGGCTGCGATAAGTTCGCCCACTTTCCGGCCGCGTCGTAAGATAACAATGCGGTCGGCTACGGCAAAGACATCTTGCATGTTATGGCTGATGATAATCACCGGCACACCCTGGTCACGCAAAGTTCGCACCAGCATCAACACCTTGTGCTGCTCGGAGACTCCCAGGGCTGCGGTGGGCTCATCCATGATCATGAGCCTGGCGTTCCAGTAAATGGAGCGAGCGATGGCTACAGCTTGGCGTTGTCCACCGGACAGATTGCGAATTTGCTGTGTCAATGAGGGAATGTGAATATCCAATCTGGAAAGGATGTCGGCCGACTCATCTTGCATCTTGCGCCGGTTGAGCCTGTGGATGAGTCCGCCGAGATAGTTTCTCTTGACCTCACGGCCCAGGAAGATATTAGAGCCAACGTCCAGGTTTTCGGCCAGGGCCAGGTCCTGGTAGATGGTCTCGATACCTGCGTCTCGTGCCTCACGGGGTTGACTGAAATTCACCTTCTCGTTATCGAAATAAATCTCGCCTCCGTCAGGTTGGTAGACACCGGCCACCATCTTGATCAGGGTTGACTTGCCTGCCCCATTATCGCCGACCAGACCCACCACTTCGCCAATATGGACATCCATACTGACGTTATTGACGGCAACCAGCCCTCCAAATCGCTTAGTCAAGTTCTCGACTCGTAAGAGTGTTTCCATTATCGTACCCTCCCTTACTGGCCCATATTCCGGCCTAGCTGGTCTACAATGACAGCCAGAATGACGACCAGGCCAACCGCGATGAACTGCCAGAAGGGTAGCACGCCGAGTATGACCAGGCCAAACTGAATCGTAGCGATAATCAGGGAACCAACCACGGTACCGGTGATGGTACCTTCACCGCCAAACAGACTGGCCCCCCCGATAACGACGGCGGCGATGGCTGTAAGCAAGGAGGTTTCACCCGCATTAGCCGCGCCACTGGTGAAACGCGCCGCCCAAAGACAACCGGCTATACCGGCCAGCAGCCCGGCCATTGTGTACACCCAGATTATGGTCCACTGAACCGGAATACCGGCTCGCACGGCGGCCTCAAAGTTGCCCCCAATGGCATAGAGATGCTGACCAAACTGAGTCTGCGAGAGAATATACCAGCATACCAGCAACACAATAATAGTCACCATGACCACGTTAGGTAAGAGGGGGACAATGCTGCCCAGGTCAGCAGCTTCTGCCGTGGCCGGTAGAGTAAAGAAACTGATACCCTGTCCTGGCCAAAAATAGAGCAGGTAGCCATTACCCAACTGCCCCAGGTAAGGTGGCTGTTTGGCCACCGGGTAACCACCGGACAGCAAAAGCGCGGTTCCAAAGACGACACCACCCATACCCAAGGTGCTGATGAACGGTGGCACCTTGATTTTGGCAACCAGGAGACCGTTGAGATAACCGGGGATAGCAGCGACGGCTACTCCGCCCAACAGACCACACAGGATAGTTAGCACAGGCGGTGCACCAACGGCGTAGAGGGCCTGCATAATCATAGCCGCCACAACAGCCGATAGACCAAGGATAAAGCCGACAGACAGATCAATACCAGCGGCGATGATGATAAATGTTTCTCCTAGGGCAAGCAACAAAATCTGGGTAGTGAAGACCAGAATGCCTTGAATGCTACGGGTGGTCAAAAAGTTTACGTCATTCAATTGCTTGGAGGTAATGGTGAAGAATATGATCAGAAGCAAAAAGAACACCCAAGGCCAAACTTTGCGAACCAAATTCAAGGTTGCAGCTTGACCCCCTTCAAAGGGCGGTGCTTTCACTATTGATGATGTGCTGGCTTCATTTTCTAAAGTCATGTATCCTCCTGAGCGCCGGTCGGACAACGGCACCCACCCTTCTAAAAAGACGATGAGTGGTGAAGACTATAGCAAATTTTGCCTATCGGCACAAATTGACAAAGCAGCAGTAGGCCGGTCAGGGAGGCAGAAGCCTCCCCAACCAAGCCAAATACCAATACTATTTGGTGTAGATAAATTGGGCCACTTCGGGGTCATCCACATTGTCTATGGTGATGACCTGATAGCCGGTCGGGATGCGTGGGGGGATACTGGTTACGCCGTCAAGATAGGCCATGGCCATGGCCACGGCCAGATAACCCATATCTGATGGTTTCTGGGCGATGACCAGGTCGACCGTGCCTTCGCGCAACTGCTCGATAGCAAACTCAGTGGCATCGAAAGCAACCACTTTGA
>DAOUMU010000484.1:0-4889 GCA_034409055.1 Anaerolineae bacterium | reverse complement strand
CGCGCTGACCTTCATCTAAGGAGCGATAGCCCTCAGACTGGAGGGCAGAGTAATGCACAAAGACATCTTCACCCCCCTCTTGTTCAATGAACCCGTAGCCTTTATTAGCGTTGAACCACTTGACGGTTCCGATAATTCGTTCAGACATAATACTGTTGTTCTCCTTGTTTATACTACAAATGTTGAAATAAAATAGAGTCATAGGTCAAAGAGGTTCACCGCAAGAAAAAAGCGACTACCCAAAGATCTGGCGGTCGCTTCGAATCCGAACAGATACTTTCTTCATCCTAATGACAGATACTATACCAGGTTAACTGTTTTCTGTCAATTTCAGAATAAAATCCGAGGTGGAGGGGCAGATACTTTTTTAGCCATACTTTTCGATGGCTTGCCTGATGTGGGGGGGTCAGCCTTGATGAAATCCTCAGACATCATAACCGGTCGGATATCGACGAAGGCATTGAGGCTCAGAAAGAAGGCTTCTTTAATTTTCGGGAATGGAGTGATAGAGGGCAGATACACGGCTAAAAATTTGGGGGCCTTTCATTTCAGTTGTAGGGCAAGTTGCTAATTTGCCCCTGAGACAAGCTGGCAGCTTGCCTATCTTCTCGGGTTAAATTGATTCATCGCCCGATCAATGCCATCCGTCAGAATCGCCTCGACCGCCTCGGCGGCTTGTTCATAGAGGGTCTGCATCGCTTGCCACTCGTCCGGTTTAAATCTTTGCAGCACATGAGCCTCCACCGGCATCCGGCCCGGCGGGCGACCAACACCAAGCCGTAACCGGGGAAATGACTCTGTACCGAGATGGCGGATGACACTGCGCATCCCCTTGTGTCCGCCTGCGCCACCTTTAGGACGCAGGCGCAGGGTGGCCACCGGCAAATCGACATCGTCAAAGGCTACCAAAATATGCTCAGGCGGCACTTTGTAAAAGCGGGCAATGGGGCCAACGGCCTCACCACTCAGATTCATAAAAGTTTGCGGTTTCACCAGGGCCACCTTGACCCCGGCCAACTCTCCCCGCGCAATTAACCCTTGACGGCGTTTCTCGTCAAAGCGAAAATCGCTATGAGCGCGGACAAGGGTATCCAATAGATGCCAGCCAGCGTTGTGACGGGTATCTTGATACTTTTGGCCGGGGTTGCCCAGGCCCACAATTAACCACTCAACCGGACCGGTCGCTTTTTCTTTTTTTAGACGTCCAAACAAGGGGAATGAAAGCGGCATCAGTTGGCCACCTATGGCTCACTTCTTACGTCTCACTCTATCGATAAACCCTTTAATAAACGTCCGCAGCGCGGCCAGGAAACCGAAGAGAAAAAAGACACTCAGCATGATACCGGCCCCATAAAGACAGGCATCCCGTAACGGCGTAACGGAAAAGCCGGTGACGGTGGGAATGAAAGAACGGCTCTCCTCAGGGTCTTCCAGGGGCGGGCTGGTCGGCACGGGACGAGGCGTAGGCGTATCCACCACCGGTTGTTCAATCACAATCGTCGGCGTTGGCGGGAGATCAGTCGGGGTTATGGTAGGGAATGTCGTCGCCTCCACGGGCGTTGGGGTATCCGTGGGAATGGGTTGGGTATTGGCCACAACCACCTGTTGGGTAAAGAATTCGCTATAGTTACCATCCAGCCGCACCGTGCGTAAACGGAGCGTATAGCTCCCATCGGGCACCAGGGTGGTATCCCACGTTTCCAGGAGGCCGTTGATCACGGGCGTATCGTGCGTCGTGCCAATCGTACCCCACTGATCGCCCGTAATCGGCTCCGGGGCGAGGTCTATCACGTAAAACTGAAACGTAGGACTATCAGAACTGCCCATAATCTGGATCGTTCCCTGGACCACAGCGTTGCTGGTCGGGCTGGAAATCACGGCAATCTCTTCCCCCTGTCCTGGCGGTGCAGCCACGGCCCCTGAAAATTGAACGAACCAGAAAGTGATGATGATGACCAGTACCAGTAAAACGTGCTGCTTTGATCGCATGATTCTTTGTTTTTTCATCATGAAGATCTTCTCTGCTTTGCCCAAAAAGGTGATAGATATTCAAGCTCAAGCGCAACAGTTTAACACGAGAAAAGGGGAATGACAAAAAATGCAAACAGGCCCTCTCTTCCACTACATAAAAAGAGCCACCCTGAGGCGGCTCCTTTGACTTTTATTCCAGATGTATGGCCTTTTAGCCTTCAACCAGGTGGCCCTTGACTACCAACCGTTGCTCATACCGCTCTTGGTCACCATTCCAATTGGTGCAAGTGATTAAAGTGATCTGGGCAATTTCGGTCGGATATGTTACTTCGATCGAGGCCCTGTCAACCGTTTGGTAACCATCGACCACGTATTTAAACCGTTGTTCGCCACTGTAAACAAAAAGTTCATCCCCGGGCGCTAATTGGGCCAACCCGGCAAAAGGTCCATACACGCCGGCTGATAGGGTCACATGACCGGCCAAGACGATATTGCTGTTGGCACCAGGCCAGGCCGTCCCCTCCAGGTGGCCCACGGCCTGCCCCAAGTGATCGACTTGCCAGGTTTGATCGGCGATAGGCGATAAAACAACCGGAGCATCCAAATTAAGTTTTGGGATGACCAACCGGGTGGCCACGCCGGCCTGGGTCACAGAATTAACGGTGTCAGGCGGCAGGGCAAATCCCAGGGCTTCTTCTACCTCGGCCGGGGTTAACTCGGGCGGGGACAATGAGGCATCGTTTTCGGCCCCCGTTGGCTGGTTTTCTATTTCTGCCGGTAACCCCGTGGCAGCCTCAGTCACGGGCGATTCGGTCGGCTGATTAGCTTGGACGGTGGTGAGAGAATTGTTTGCTTCCAGGGTAGCCAGAGGCGCTACGGGTATAATCCGAATGACTTTTGATTGATCGACCTGGCTAAAAAACAACCAGGCCGCCACACCTGTCAGCAAAAAAGCAACGGCACAAATCATGGCCAGCAACAACGGGCTGACAATCCCCAAAGCTATCAATCGACGCTTCATCGATTACCTTATTCCTGTCGATCAATCTTACCGGCTCGCCTCTGCCGGACATAAAGGAAAGTCACGCCTATTCCCACCAGCGTCACTAACCCCAGGGTGACCCCACCTGTTAGGCCGTCATGCGACATCTCCTTGGTGCCGGTTTCCGGCAAAAAGGCTACAGGCAACGTAGGCACCGGCTCTCCTGCAGGAACTGGTGTCGGCGTAGGGGTAGGCGGGGGTGGTGGAGGCGGTTCATCATCGTCATCATCGCCGCCACCATCACCGCCGCCGCCATCAGGTGGTGGCTCACCGCCGCCCCCATCAGGTGGTGGTTCACCGCCATCAGGTGGTGGTGGTCCAGCCGGAACCGAGATATCGGCCAGGTCGTTGAGAGGAGCCCCCTCGTTATAATGCAGGGTGGCCACGTTGCGGACTTGCGGCACCCCCTCGCTGGCGCTGTTGTTGACTAGGGTGCGCAGGGTGATGTTGACCTGCTCACCCGGGGCCAGGGTGCCAATCGTGACCGTGAACACCTGCCCGGCAATTTGCACGGGACGCTCCGGCGCACTCCCCACACTAACAATATCCAGGAAGGAAGGCACCGGGTCCACCACTCTGACGTTAGTAGCGTTGGTGTTGCCATTGTTACGGGCGGTGATGGTAAAAATGACCTCATCGCCCGGCCTGGCTTCGTTGACATTGGCCTCTTTGGTAATGGCCGGATCTACGAGGACGATCACCGGTGTTTGCACCGTATCGCTTTTCGGCCCTATCTGATCACTGGCGATGGTGGCCGTATTGACAATGTTAATCGTGGTGCTGCCACTGACAGCCAACGTCTTATCAACCTGCACCTTGAAGTTAACACAGCGGGTTACCTTGTCGGCGGGCAGATTGTTTGTCCGCCAGCGCAGCCCGGTGGTTCCAGTGAGGGGCTCGGTACCACTCCAGCCAGAGCCGTCGTTATACTCAACCGTCGGGCTGGTCGAGGCGCTACCGGTAACGTAAGTCGTCTTGGCCGGGATGGAGTCGGTCAGAACTACCCCCGTGGTCGGCACACTACCATTGTTGGAGTAGCAAAGGGTATAGGTTAACGTTTGACCGGGAGGGACCTGACCGGCCGGTATCACGCTTTTGTCCAGGGTCAGGCCCGGCTGGGCCACGATCGTGGTCGTCACCGTGGACCTGTTATTTGTCGGGTCTGGATCGGTGACATCAGGGGGCCGCGTAATCGTGGCGGTGTTGGTTAAATTCCCGGAAGTAGAGGGATCAACGGTGCCCACCACCGTGAAGACCCCAACAGCCCCGTTGTTTAAATCCATGGTGATACTGATGGTGTTGCCCGTACCATTGGCCGGCGGACCGCAACTCCCAACACCCGAGACCAGGTTACAACTCCAACTGACCCCGGTGATCTGGGGAGGCACAATATCTTTAAAGTTGGCCTTGGTCACGTGACTGGGACCGGCATTGGTCACGGTAACCGTGTAGGTTATCGGGCTACCGGCCGGGAGTGTAGCCGGACCTTTTTTGGTGACCTGCAAGTCAGCTTCGGCCAAAACGACCCCGCCGGTCAACGAGATTGGGTCAGAATAGATAAGCGTCCAGGTATCTAGCCCCTTTTCATTACCAAAATTGCCGCTGAAATCATGCGCCCCCCCACTACTATCTAAACCGGTGGGGGGGGCGACAAGGGGATTGGGCGGTGTTCCCACCACAGGACTGATATCGGAGTCGTCGTAGTAGATTTTAAAGTCAGGCAGAGGAGCAGGTCCGTTTGTTCGTTCAAGAATAAGGCCGTTTGGATTACTCTCGGGGTCCAAAAGGGGGAAATGAATTTCCCCACTACTCAAGCGAATTTCGGCGCCATAAGGCACCGTACCGGCCGGTAGGGGAGTTCCCGCCCCATCCAGAC
>DAOUMU010000483.1:0-2652 GCA_034409055.1 Anaerolineae bacterium | reverse complement strand
ACAAGCTCGAACCGCTCACCGTAGCTTCCGTCGTCAACCCTGTAACTACCTCGCTCGCCTCGAAGCTCTAGCTCAGGCCATTGCCCTCCTGGAGTAGCTTGGTGTTACTTTTTCTGGTAGGCGTCTTTTCCGCCTTCTCCGCCCACTCCGCCAGGGTTTCGGGCCGGTGGAAGGTGAAGACGCGGCGGCTGCGCGGCTCGGGGTCGAGGCCGTTGGTAAAGTAGGTCTCGATGCCGGTCGACTCGTAGAGGAAGGGGAGGAATGGCCCCCCCGGTCCCCCAGTGGGAGGCCCCCTAACCCCCCAAAAGGGGGAATCGTTTCTTCTCCCCCCTTTGGGGGGCCGGGGGGGCTTTTTGGACGCAACACCCACGCCTTCGGCAAATCCGGCAAGCCCTTACTATACTTCTCCGACTGGTGGTGAATCCCGCTGAGAGTGGTCCCGGCCTTTTTGGCCTCCACCGCGCCGATAGCCTTGCCGTCCACGCACAGCAGGTAATCGGCGTAGCCCGTTTTCAACGGAAACTCGCGAATAGCCACGCCGCGCTGGGCGAAGAGGTTCTGCTGCTCGCGGCTCTGTACCTGCCAGCCGCAGGCTTCCAGTTGCCGGTCAATGTCGACGCGGGCTTTTTCTTCGGGGGATAGGGGCTGGGTCATGGTGGTTTGGTCCTTCCTGCCGATAAAAACTCGGTTTTTGGTTTCAAGAGTATCATATCGTCATAACCTCGATTGTTTGGAAGTCAAAAATCATTCATTAGCGAAAAACCGAGTTTTTTGATTGGATTTCAACTCTGGCCTGGTCTTCGAGAGATAAGGGATTAATTTAAGCTGCTCGACGTGCGAGTAGGGCTTTGACAACGCCCACCATCAAACCAACCACAAAGCCAAAGAGCAAGGCTGCTTTTAAGTCGAAGATGATATTTGCCTCGCCGCTCACTTCTTTGGCGGCCAGTAGCAGCACGCTGCCCTGTTTTAATTCGGCCTGTTGGGCCAAGAGGATACCGCCCCCACCCTCATGCAGGCTAATGGTTTCGCCCACAATAACTACAGCGCCACCCTCTTTAATATCGACAGCGCCGCCCTGAATAATCAGCGCCCCACCGTCCTTGATATTAACCTTGTTGCCTTTGATGACGGCCGCACCGCCGTCCTGGATATTGACCGTATCGCCACTAATTTGCTTACTTTGTTCTTGATGCTCGTTGTTCATCGTGCCTCCTTTTTTGATTGATCTCCCATATAGCTGGAGATTTATTTCTTCAATTGTTACTGTTCAGCTATACCCGATCAGACATTTGGTACATTGGAGATTGGTAATTAGAGATTGGTAATTTTGCCTGATCTCCAATTACCAATCTCCAATCTCCTGCGATAAGCTATCATATTCCTCCGGGTTGAGCAGTTACCTTCAGTTGCTCCTTTCTCACGGATCATCAGGGCAATATTGCGGCCAGATTCCAGATGTACGCCGACTGCTGCCAACTGCCCGTTAGCAATCGTTGCCCGTCGGGGCTGAAGGCCAGTGCGGCAACGCCACCATGGTGGGGCAAAACGGCCAATTCCTCACCCGTGGCCACATCCCACAAGCGCACCGTTTCATTGTCTGAAGCGGAAGCCAGCATGGTCCCATCGGGACTGAAAGCCAGGTCCCAGATGTTGCCGTACTGCCGGGGCGGTGTTTTGATCAGCTTTTGTCCTGTCTCCATATCGTAGATTTCAATGTCGGCATGGCGCGTACCGGCCAGGAGATTACGCTGGGGACTAAAGGCGACGATGGTAAAATTTCCGGCCGCAGCGGGCAAGGTAGTCATCTCCTGTTGGGTCTCAACGTTCCAAACCCGGATGTACTCGTCATGACCGGCCGACGCCAGCATACGTCCGTTCCGGTTGAAGGCTAAACTAATGACCCACTGGCCGTGTTTAAGCACCTGTTGTTCGCCGCTGGCGACCTCCCACAAGCGAATCGTGCCGTCATAGTGGGCCGAGGCCAGGGTCTTCCCATCGGGGCTGAACAGAACTTTGTACACCGGGCCACTGTCCGTGGTCCATACGGCCAGCAGCTCGCCGGTGGCCACCGCCCATAGACGGACGGTATCATCTTCAATACGCTGCCGGTTGTTATCAGGTCCCTTGGTGATGCTGCGATTACCGGAGGCGATCAGACGGCTATCCGGGCTAAAGGCCACGCTTTCGACATCGGCCGGGACCGTAAGCACGTGGGTCGGGCTAATCAGCGCCTCGGCCGCGTAGAGAAACACGCCCCCCTCTCGCCCCAGAGCCAACCAGGCCCCATCCGGCGACCAGGCTACCGCGTCCACACTGTGAACCGGGATGATGGTCTCCGGCTCGGTCATCATGGGCGTGCTGGTCGGACGCAGCGTGGGCTGGGTGCGGGTGGCTCTCGCTGTAGTGCAAGCAGCGAGGAGTAACAGCAAAGTGATGCTCAATAATAGGTTTAGCTTAATGTTTTTTCTCCTCATAGGTCATAAGCTCATCGGAACTCTCGGGTATGCTCTCTGAAGGGCGCATGTAGAGGTTGGGGGGAGAAAATTGCAGCCTGCAAACCCGACGCTAAAGCATCGGGCTGAGAGAGCAACCCACAGGGCAATGAGGACGCTAAAGCGCCCTAAAACAGCCGGTTTTTTGAGCATTTTA
>DAOUMU010000482.1:0-20341 GCA_034409055.1 Anaerolineae bacterium | reverse complement strand
CCAGTAGTTCCCCCGCCACCGAGGAGAGCTCCCCCGAACCGGAAGCCACCTCCGAACCAACGACTGAGGGTGGCTAGGACACGACGACAGAAATCCTCCACCGGTTATATGCTCGCCAGGGACACCTGCACTTGTAGCGCAGACGCACGTGTCCGGGCCGAGCGATATGGGCAAGTTATTCTTCAATATCACTCTCTGGCAGAACTTCAGGGCTCAACAGTTCCTCTACAAACTGTTTGGCCGCTTCGACCGAACCAAATTTTTCGACAACCCCGTAAAGTTGCCCCCCCAAACCTTTCACCTCCGGCACTAACCACAACAGTAGCGGCGGGCGTAAAAAGATAAACACCCCGCCGACGACAACGAGCCCGAGGCTAACCAGATAAAGCAGCAAGGCCGGGTCGCGATAAGCCACAACTTCCAGGCTGTGATTGACAGATATCGTCACAGACAGGTCGTCTATCTCAAATGGCTGGCCTGTTTGCGCCTTAATAGTCTCCGAGGGAGACGACTCCGAACTCCGGCGCACCTGCACGTTATAAGTGTTGGCTGAAGTGGGGTCGGGGATGATTCGCACGGCCAACGAAGCCGAAGAAATCAGAAAATAAAGGGGGGCCCTCGGTTCCTCCAGGGGCAGATTAAGCCGTTCAGCCGGGGGTAGGTCCTCCTGCACCGGGATTAACTTGAGCAAGGTATCCGTTGCATCCCGCACCTCGATGGTCACAATGGGTTCCATGGCCACGGGCAAGATAAAGACATTGTTGAGAAAAGCCGGTAAATAAAGCCGCCAGCTTAAGGCCTGCCTTGAAGCCCCTGTCTGGTCGAGACTATAAAGAACCCGGCCAACCCCTTGCTCCGCCTCAACCTCGGCCAGCTCAAACTGCCCCTCAAACAAACGGCTGGACCTGGCCTCGAGGGGAAACAGGGTAAAGCGGTCGGTTTTTAAAAAATAGTGGCTGACCAAAAACGCAGCCGCCAGTAAAATCAAGCCAGCATAGATCACGATTGTCCCTGACCAGGCCCAGCGTCGTCGAGCCGCCCCAACCATTCGTTGCTCCGGCTGGTCAGTCTGATACAGGAAAAAGCCTTTGGCTTCCAGTGACGTTCGCAGCGTGTCTAAAAATGCATCGGGGGATTTGGGCAAACGAGTCACATGTTCCGCCCGGTTAGCCAGGGGATGCTGCCAGTCAACGGTGGGCATGGTTTTACCTAATCGCTGCCAGGAACCGGGACCATAATCGGCCAAAGCAATCAGGCTATTGAGGAACAGCAAAGCCACCGGCAACCAAAACCAAAGCGATTGAAAAAGGTGAGCAAACCCCAGGAAAAAGAGAGGTTCACCCCATAATTGGACCAGAGGGGGTAAGGTCGATATCCAGGCCGCCGCATTGGGGGTCGGGGTTGTTTGCTGGGGAATCAACAGGCCCAACAGCAGCACCACGATTAGAACTCCTAGCAAGCCTACGGTCAGCTTAGGCTGGCGCAATGTGTGCCAGGCTAAACCGACAAAACCCTGCCAACCCGACACATTTTGAGTTGAATCTTGACCGGCAACATCCATGGGATTTTCGATTTCAGATTTTTGATTTTGGATTTTCGTACATTACTAATCCAAAAGTGGTAAATTTTTGCGTCTCGTTTAGTCACCAACACTTAACCGGGGGACTACCGAAGTCCACAATCTAACTGGTATTCTAATTCTACTGCATTGTAAGGCAAATTTTGATTGGTAGGACAGCATCCCCATATTGAGTCATTTAGCCCAATCGGGCTTTGCTCTCTCAGCACGACGGCCCTGCCCTGTGGGTTAGCCTCGTGGGGTCAACGCGGATTCGAGGGGTAACGCCCCCCCTAACCCCCTAGAGGGGGGAATTTTATCGTATTCACCCCCCTCACTTGCCCTGTGGGTTGGGGGGTCGGGGGGGGCTTTCTACCCCTCAAATCCACGTAGAGCCGCCTCGTGCCTACAAATACCATTGTTTGAGCCCCTGAACTATGGTATACTTGGTTCAAATGGCATACCCCTCGGGGGGCGAGGAGGGAATATCATGACAGACAAAGCCAAATGGACCTTTTTTAATCTTCATAAACGTGCTAAATGTTGCGCTCTAACCTGTTTTAGCAGGTTTCGTATTAGCAGCGCGGCATTTCAATGCTGCGCCTATGGCCTAAACGATGACTAAGGGCCGGCCCCTTCAAAATTCGCCTAAAAAATGATCAACCTACAACGGATTACGCTTTGTTTGATAGCCTTACTCTTACTCTTGACCACCTGCCGGCCTGTCTCGGGCCCGGCCCTCCCCACCGAGCCCCCAGAAACAGCCTCGCCCCCCACCGGGTCACTGCTTGGCCGGCCTCTCCAGGGCAGCCGGCCGGCCATTTACCGCCTGATGGCCAACGGGCAATTACGACACATTGACGATTGGGTCACCTATCTGGCCCTGGGCTACACAGCGGATGATATCATCCACCTGGCCGACGAAGAACTGGCCACCTATCCCCTCGGCCCGCCCCTGACCCGCTGGCTGACCGGTCAGACCGAGCCAACTCTGTACCTGCTTCAAGCCGGCCAACGGTATCGCCTGCCCAACCTGGAGACGATGAGAGCGAGGGGCGGTAATTTGCTGGCTGTGTCCCTGGTGCCCCCTGACTTTATGAACCGTTTTCCCCTGGCCCCCGACCCCCTACCGGCCTTAAACCGGTCAGAGGATGAGAAAAACCACCCGGAAGTCACCGCCGCCCTATGGACCGATGGTTTCTTGTGGGTGGCTAATGAAACCGGCTTGTTAACCCGTTGGGACGTCAAGGCCGGCCTCTATCAGCAGTATTATCTACCCGGTCAGCCGGCGATTCGCGCCCTGGCCGGTCAAGACGCGACGATTTACGCCGGGACAGAAACGGGCCAGATATGGCAGTTGACCACCGAGGGGCAGCAAACCCCGCTGGTCAGGGAGCAGCTTAACTGGGTGTCTGCCCTGGCCCTCGACCATCACCATAAGCTGTGGTACGCCGATGTCAACCATTTCGACCCCGGCGACTGCCAATACCGTCTCGGGCGTGGCCTCGGCCGGCTTGAATCAGGCTCAACGGTCCAGGGCTTGCCGCTCCCCACCCCGCAAGCGGCCGAAAGCGACCCGGCCCGCAGTATCACCGTCTTAGCCTTCGACCGGGCCTCAACCACGCTCTGGGCCGGAACCCGCTTTGCCGGCTTGCTGGGCTACGACCTTGAATCAGAAACCTGGCAACATTACCACACCTTCAACAGTGCCCTGGCCGAGAACCGGATCAACGACCTCAAATTGAGTGCAGACGGGACGGTCTGGTTGGCCACGCCGGCCGGAGTTTCCAGCTACCATGGGGGCACCTGGGAAAATCATCGCCTGGCCGAAGGCGCATCGGACCAGGGGGCTTTGTCGTTAGCGATGGCCGAAGATGGGACCGTTTGGGTGGCCGGTGATCACTACATCGCCTGGCGACCCCCAACTGGGCAATGGCAAGTTTATACGGCTATTGACCAGCCCTTACTGGCCGCTCGTTTTCAGTTTGTGATTTTAGATGACGCCGGCCGGCCCTGGTTTTTGAGCCGTCGCGGGAAAATCCATTTTGATGGCCAAACCTGGCTGGCCTACGGCGCGGACGTGCGCCACTTTACCCGCTTTACGCCGGCTCAACCCCCCCCGGCCGCGATCACCCCTCCCCCTCGTAATTTTCCGGCCCCCCTGGAGGATTACGCCGGTTGGCTCAAAACCTGGCCCCGGCCCAGAAACGATAACGGCCGGGGTATGCACTTTGTCCAAAGCCATTGGCTGGACGAAATCGAGGCGCAGCGGCAGGTCAATCGTCTGAAAAGATTAGGGGTGCGCTGGGCCCTGGTCAACTATGCCAATCCCTACCAATTACGGCGGCTCAGCCCGCTCTTTGCCCAGGCCGGTATTACGGTCGTCTGGCGTCCTTTTGTCCGGCCCTACGAAACTTACGAGCACTGGGCCGGGGATGTTGAGTTTCTCCGCTCCCGGGGGTTGGCCCCCTACATGCAACTTTACAATGAGCCCAGTTTGGCCCAAGAGTGGGACGAGGCCCACCCCCTCGACCGGGAAGTTTATCTGGATCATCTACTGCCGGCCATCCGGCAGGTTTACCAGGCGGGCGGTTACGTTGGCTTGCAGTTTATCGACCCCGACTGGTTGCGCTTAACCTTGCAAAGATTAAAAAGCGAGGGTATGGCCCCCAACTTCGACCGCCTGTTCTTTGTCCCCCATCCTTACGGCCTTAACCATCCCCCAGAATATGACGAAGACATCAATAGTGTCCTGGGGTTTCTCCGGTTTGCCCGGGTGTTTGAGACCGAAATTGGCTTCGTACCGGTCATGATTGCCGGGGAAGGCGGCTGGCGGCCCGGTGAAGCCCAGGATAATCGTTATCCACCCCTTAGCGAAGCAATGCACCGTGACTATCACCTGGCCCTCTTCGATTGGTTTCGGACCGGCCAGTTATCCAACGGAGCCCCTCTACCCGATTACCTGTTTGCCTTTTGTCCCTGGCTCATCTCCGATCCCCACGACCCGGCCGCCTGGTTTGACAGTGCCTCCGGCGACAGGACCCTGACCATCGAGGCTGTTGAGGCTATGCCCTCCTTTACCCGTAAGTTTTCGTGGGATGAACAATAAAATTGCCATATCCCCAAAAGCCCAAAATTTAATCAAGGCGTTCTTGAAGCCCACCAGTTTAGGTAACTTTTGGCACAGATTCCGTCCCTTTTTTACAGCGACAGTGTTATAATCTACAGGACGTCAGTGGGTCCCCTGGCCATTGGCGATCCCTTTTGTTAGTTGGAGAAGTTTATGGAATCTAGAAGAGTCGTTGTGACCGGTATGGGAGCAGTTACGCCGGTTGGCCATACCGTCGACGAGGCCTGGGAAAATATAAAGGCCGGAAAAAGTGGTATTGCCCTGATCACCCGCTTTGACACGTCAAACCTGGCCACCAAGTTTGCCGGTGAAGTCAAAGATTTTGATGGGGCGGCTTTATTTGGTCGTAGAGAAGCGCGGCGTATGGACCGCTACACCCAATTTGCTATGGAAGCCTCCCGGCAGGCCATTGAAGACAGCAAAATACTGGAGAACGGCATCGATCGAGAGCGAGTTGGTCTGATTATTGGCTCATGTGTGGGGGGGATAGAAACGACCACCAGTCAATACGATGTCCTGCAAAACCGCGGTCCAAATCGGATTAATCCCTTTGCCATTCCAATGCTGCTGCCCGATACGGCCTCGGCCCGGATTGCGATCGACTACGGCTTCAGAGGACCGAACATGGCCATCGTGTCGGCCTGCGCCACCGGCTCTAACGCGCTGGGGGAAGCCTTTGAAATGATTGCTCGGGGGGCAGCCGATGCCCTCATCGCCGGAGGCGCAGAAGCAGGTAACATACCTTTGATTATCGGTGGTTTCAATGTGATGAAGGTGCTCTCTGAAAATAACGACAATCCGGCCGGGGCCTGTCGCCCCTTTGACCTGAATAGAGACGGGTTTGTGATGAGTGAAGGGGCAGTGGTCCTGGTGCTGGAAGAATTGGAACATGCCAAAAAGCGAGGGGCCAATATTCTGGCTGAATTCATCGGCTACGGGACCTCAGTGGACGCCTATCATATGGCTGCCCCGCTGGAAGATGGGACTGGCGCGGCTCTGGCCATGGGCAATGCCATCAAACGGGCCGGCATCGATGTCCAGGATATTGGTTATATCAATACACATGGGACCGGCACCAAACTGAATGACAAAACCGAAACCATGGTGATCAAAGATGTCCTGGGCGAACACGCTTATGACATCAAAATCAGCTCCTCCAAATCGATGACCGGCCATCTATTTGGGGCAGCCGGTGCTATAGAAGCCCTGGTTTGCGTCAAAACCCTAACCGATGGTATTATTTCGCCCACGATTAATTACGAAACGCCCGATCCAGAGTGTGATTTAGATTGCACGCCTAACGAGGCCCAGCCGGTAGACGTTTCTATTGCTCTGTCAAATTCATTCGGGCTTGGCGGGCATAATGCCACGATTATTCTAAAGAAATATACGGGCGACTGAATTCGCACCTAAACCCAATACCTCAGTAGATCCAATTTTTAGGCTCCGAGCGGACCACAGTCCGCGTTTTGACCGCTGGACTGTGGTCCAGGTAGAGCAAATTTGGATCTACTGAGCCTGGGTATTTATGCCCTTTGGGTACTTTGAAAGGTATTACACCTAAACCGGCTTTCGGTGCGTGACACAATGAGACAAAAAGTTCCCCCCTATGGGGGGCCAGGGGGGCCGCTGCACACGGGAGATAAAAGGAGCAAAGCTGTGACTTATTACGCTCATATTGTTGGCTGGGGAAAATATATCCCTGAAAGAGTGATCACGAATGACGATATCGCCAAATTTATGGACACTTCCGACGGCTGGATTAAATCCCGGACCGGTATTTCAGAACGGCGCTTTGCCGGTGAGGAGGAAACGACGGCCTCTATGGCCATTGCCGCCGCCAAGACCGCTTTAGACCGGGCCCGGATTGCCCCGTCTGCCGTCGACCTGATTATTGTCGCTACCCTTTCCCCGGAACATATTTTTCCCTCCACAGCCTGCCTGGTGCAAGATGCATTAGGGGCAACCCAGGCCGGGGCTTATGATTTAAGTGCGGCCTGCTCTGGCTTTATCTACGGTCTGTCAATGGGCGCGGCCATGATTCAAGCCGGTACGGCTAAAGTTGTTCTGGTCATTGGTTCTGAGACCCTATCGCGTTTTTTGGACGATGAAGACCGAACCACCTACCCGCTTTTTGGCGATGGGGCCGGGGCCGTGGTCCTAAAGGCTGATGAAACGCCCGGCGGGGTGTTAGCCACGATCTTGGGCTCCGATGGTTCTGGGGCAGAATATCTATCCATCCCGGCCGGTGGCAGCAAGTTACCTACTTCCCAACAAACTCTGGACGACCGTCTTCATTATATACAGATGAACGGCCGCGAAGTCTATCGCTTTGCCACCCGGGTCATGGGCCGGGCCGCCAAGCAAGCCTGTGACCGGGCCGGAATTGGCCTGCAGGAAATCGACCTGTTCATTCCTCACCAGGCTAACATCCGCATTATCCAGAGCGCCAGCAAATACTTAAAAGTCGATGAGGACAAAGTCTTCACCAACCTGCATAAATATGGTAATACCTCAACGGCCTCGATCCCCATTGCCCTCTGTGAAGCCATCGAAGAGGGTAAGATACAAGCCCATGATAAGCTGGTTATGGTTGGCTTTGGCGGCGGCTTAACCTGGGGGGCGAGTGTGGTTGAATGGGGCGTCCCCATGCCCTACCAGCCTCGCCGGTGGTGGTATCGCACTCTGCGCTGGATGGTATATCGCTGGGCCAGAATACGTTCCTTCTTCATCCGCCAGTCGCGCCGCATTGAAAGCTGGCTGCCGCCCAGAAACGGGCATCCTACGCCGCCACCTCCGGAAAAAGAAAAGGACGTGGTTAGAGAAACTGAGATAGGTAACGGGGCCAAACCCCAGTCAACGGATATCCCGCCGGAATTGCCCTTGACCGAACCAACTGAAACCGAAGAAAAAGTATTGGAAAAAGAGCCATCGCTCAACGGTAAATAACTCGACCATGGATAAAACCGAACCGGTTATTCAACTGGACCAGTTTATGAAACTGACCGGTATGGTCAGTACAGGGGGCCAGGCCAAGCTGGCCATCCAGGCCGGTCAGGTGCTGCTGAATGGCACGGTCGAAACCCGGCGCAAGAAAAAACTCAAATCCGGCGACAAAGTCACCTTTAACAACCAGACTGTGGTAGTGATGTTTGAGTAGCATACGTCGCTGCCGATGCCTAAAAAAACCGGCCTGATGGCCGGTTTTTTATTTGGGTGGTTTCAAATGATTTAAGACACGCTCGGCGTGGACCACAGTCCACGCTATAAACCGCTGGACTGTGGTCCAGCGGGAGCATTTCTAAAGTAAATGAAACACACCCTTTTTATTTGGTGAGGGGGGTGAATAAGGCGAAAAGTTCCCCCCTCACTTGCCCCGTGGGTTGGGGGGCTGTGGTATGCAATCTTGTTTGACGCAGAAGGAACAGAGGGTAAAAAGACGAAAAGTTCCCCCCGCTGGGGGGCCAGGGGGGCCACGAGGTGAGTTACAATCTCAGTTTGCCTTGCCTTGGGGCCTAAGCTATACTTAAATGCTGACGTATGGCCCGAAGCGTGCTTCAGCTACTACGTAGGCGGGGGCATCCCTATGCCCCGCTGATTTCAGCTACTACGTAGGCGGGGGCATCCCTATGCCCCGCTGACGTACGGCGCGAAGCATGCCTCAGCTACAGAGAAACTATAATCAAGTAAAGTAACCACTCAGCCTGGTCACGCAGCATCCTGAGTAGCGCGAAACAACGTGGAGCGCGTATCGAAGGGTGCGGGGTTGCCCAGATTCGTCGCAAAACCCGCACCCTTCGATACGACTTCCGCTACGCTCCAGTCTACTCAGGATGCTAGATTCGGTTGGCCTGAGTAGTTACTAAGTAAAGAAAAGAAAATGATCGAACAAGTCTATGATGTCATTGTGGTGGGAGGGGGACACGCTGGCATTGAGGCGGCCTTGGCCGCAGCTAAAATGGGCGCCCGCACCTTGCTCCTGACCCTATATCTGGATACCATTGGCTGGATGAGCTGCAACCCCAGCGTCGGCGGCCCGGCCAAAGGACACCTGGTCCGGGAAATTGACGCTATGGGGGGGGCGATTGGCAAATTAATCGACCAGACCTTTATTCAAGTCCGTATGCTTAATTACTCCAAGGGGCCGGCCGTCCACGCCCTGCGAGCCCAGGCCGACAAGAAGCGATATGCCTGGAACGTGCAACGCACCCTGGAAAATACACCCAACCTGCACGTCAAGCAACTGACGGTGGAAGGGCTGTTAGTTAAAGACGACCGCATCCAGGGCGTGCAGACCCAGTACGGCAGCCGTTATCTGGCTCAGGCCGTGGTCCTGACCACCGGTACCTTCCTGGGCGGACGCCTGATTACCGGAGAAACCATTACCGAGGGCGGTCGTGGCGGTGAGCAGGCCGCCGTCCGCCTGTCCGGTTCCCTGGCCAAGGCGGGCTTCCGCCTGGGCCGGTTAAAGACCGGTACCCCGCCTCGTCTCGACGCCCAGACCATCGATTTCAGCCAGACCGACATTCAATACGGCAGCGACGAGCCGCTTTTCTTCAGCTTTGAGCACGCCGAAAATGGCGATCCAACGGTAGCCATGCCCCCCTGGCTGAAAGAGCCGCCCCATCCGGTTTACCCGATCCCCCGCCAATCCGACTGGCGGCCGCAAATGCCCTGCTATTTGGTTCATACCCGGCCGGAAACGCACCAGGTCATTCGGGCCAACCTGGATCGAGCCCCGCTATTCAGCGGGATCATCAATAGTATTGGGCCGCGCTACTGCCCCAGCATCGAAGATAAAATCGTGCGCTTTGCCCACAAAGAGAGCCACCAATTATTCTTGGAGCCGGAGGGCTGGCACACCACCGAGGTTTACCTGCAAGGGGGCAACACCAGCCTGCCGGAAGATGTGCAGTGGGCGATGGTGCGCTCCATCCCTGCCCTGCGCAATGTCGAAATTATCCGCATGGGCTATGCCATCGAGTACGATTACGTACCACCCGACCAGCTTCACGCCTGGCTGGAAACCAAGCAGATCGAGGGCCTGTTCCACGCCGGGCAGATTAACGGCACGACCGGCTACGAGGAGGCTGCCGGCCAGGGGCTGATCGCCGGCATCAACGCGGTCCGCAAGGTGCAGGGCAAACCACCCGTCACCCTGGGCCGAGACCAGGCCTACATCGGGGTGATGATTGATGACCTGGTCACCCAGGAACATACCGAACCCTACCGCCAGATGACCTCCCGGGCCGAGTACCGCTTATTGCTACGCCAGGATAACGCCGACCTGCGCCTGTCGCGGTTGGGCTACGAGGCGGGACTGCTGCCCAGGGAGCGGTACGAGCGGGTCGAAGCCAAGCGGGCCAGGGTGCAGCAGGAAATCGAGCGGCTCAAGGCCACCAACATCTCCCCTATCAACGGTACGGCCGAAGTTTTGACCGATTTTGGCCTGCAGCCAATTTCGACCGGGGTCAATGCTTTGCAATTCTTGCGTCGCCCGGAGGTATCTTACGAGGTCATTGCCTCCCTGGTCCCACCGCCTGAGCCGCTACACCAAGCCGTGACCGAGCAGGTCAGCATCGAGACCAAGTATGAAGGTTACATCGCCAAGCAAAAGCAGCATGTTGAACGGATGCAGCGCCTGGAGCATAAACTCATTCCGCCGGAGTTCGATTATGATAACCTGACCGGTTTGCGCAACGAGGCCCGCCAGAAACTGAAGCATTTCCGCCCGGCCACCGTAGGCCAGGCCGGTCGCATCGCCGGGGTCAATCCGGCCGACGTCAGTATTGTCCTGGTCCACCTGGAAAAGAGAACGTCGGCCAAGTGACGGTTTGGCGTTGGCTAAACTGCTTGGGTATTCTTTCGTCTTGAGTGAGTTATGGTATAATCCGTGACGTGATGCGTGAACCAACAGGGCAAGTGACGTGAAGCGTCAAGCGTAGAGCGTGGAGCGGAAAGCGTAGCGCGGTCAAACCGCAGATATGGAGTCCAAAGTGCACTTTGGACTCCATAATTCTCGCGGATTGCGCAAATGTGGTGGGGTAACACTGTAGAGCGTAAGAATTGTTTTTACACGCAACACGCAATACGCAACACGTCACCTGGTATGTTGGTTCACATAGCTATGATTCTCCCCGCAAGCACAACGCATGTCGGGTCCAAGGAGTAACATTCAATGCCTGAAATTCAAATTCCCTCCGTCGTCATTACCGGGCTGCAAGTCCTTCTGGCCTTTGGCGGAGCGTTTTTACTGGCCCTGTGGCTGAGTCTGATTATCTGGACCTTCCGGGACGCCCGGTCTCGTTCCCGCGACGTCTTTGCCATTCTCCTGGCCACCTTGATGGTGGTGGTCTTCGGTCCCCTGGGGTTGCTGCTCTATTTTCTCTTGCGGCCCCCGGTCACCCTGGCTGAACTGTACGAGCGCTCGCTGGAGGAAGAGGCCCTGCTGCAAGATTTAGAGGAACGACCGCGCTGTCCCGGTTGCTCGCGCCAGGTGCTTGAAGACTGGATTATCTGCCCCGATTGCCACACCACCTTAAAAAAGGTCTGCTCCAACTGCAACAACAGTTTGCATCTACGTTGGAACATCTGTCCCTTCTGCGGCACCCACGTCACCACGGTCACCCCTGGCGACGATCACGACCGCCCCTCCGGACAGGTAGCCCAGGAAACCCGGCCCATGACCAGCCCACCCCCCGTAGCCGAACCGGAGACACCCGCCCTGGTCGGCGATGAAACCCGCCCCCAACTGCCCGAAACCGGCCCGGCCTAGAACGACCGGCGACCGGCGTAAAAAAGGCGAGGTTATTGCACCTCGCCTTTTTGTTTTTGGCGGGTTACTGGTGTCAATTGGTGGACTCTTCAGTTCCCCGAAAAATTCAAAATGAATTTTTTTTGAAATTTAAACTGAAATATTTCAGGCCGTTTTTCGTGTTATAATAGGAGTATTGGAGGGAAGCCCTACCCCTTTATCTTCCAACTTTGATCTGAAGACACGACTTCGTTCAAAAATCTTCCTCCATTTGCCACACCCACTCAGTTGATTTTGCAATCTATCATGGCGGTTATAGATAAGATGATTCTGTCTCATCGGATATGTCTATCTGCCGCTGGTCGTCAAGTAGTAAATCTCATTATTCGAAATGGAGGAGTAGAAATGAACAAGCGAAAATTATGGACCCTGATCGCAGTGCCAGGTTTAGCCGTGACGAGTTTGCTGCTCGCGTTTCTGCTGTTAGGCTGGAATACGGTTGGGGCAGCGAGTGATGGACCTGCCGCAATCACCGACATTCAATCTCTTGACACCGGCTTCATCATCTCCGGGACGATGTTTGCCCCGGATGGCGCTGCATCGGGGAGCAGCTTGGATGCTTGCGGCAATGTCTGGATTATCGAGACCGTAGACAGTGCTGGAGACGTAGGCAGCAATAGTTCACTGACGCTGGCACCAACCTATCCATATACCCCTTACATAAGCTACCGCAATCTCGCCACCGACCAGAAATACCTGAAATATGCCTGGTTGAGCGGCACCACATGGCTCAGCGAAACGATAGATACTGGTGGTGATCGAACCTCACTGGCACTAGTGCCAACCTATCCTTACACCCCATTTATCGTTCATCACCGTTACTGGGGGGGATGGAAGCTCAAGTATGCTTGTCAAGATGGCACAACTTGGATCACAAAGACATTGGCAGGTAACGACACTGCAAACGGTTCGTTGGCGTTGGTGCCAACCCCTCCCTACACGCCCCACGTTAGCTACTATAATTTATTATTTGGCGCAAAGACCCTAGATTACGCCTATCTTAGTGGCACAACTTGGTGTAGCGGCACATGGTTGTACGAGACGGTAGAACCTGGAGGAGGTCGTAATTCATTGGCACTGGAATCAAAAAAACCCTATACTACCCGCATCAGCTACGGTGCCAACGGCAACTTGAAGCACGCTTGGAAAGACGGCACCACTTGGTTCAGCGAGACGGTAGATAGTACAGTAGACGTAGGTGATTTCAGCGCACTGGCGTTGGATAGTAATAATAATCCACACATTGCTTACTACGATGCCACGAGCGTCACCGTGAAGTATGCCCGGTTGAGCGACACAATTTGGTTAAGCGAGACAGTGGACAGCGTAGCATGGGTGGATGCAAACACGCCGAATCCGGCCTGGCGACCTATATCGCTAGACCTGAATCAGGCCAATGTGCCCTACATCAGTTATTACGATGCTGACAATGGTGACGTGAAGTTGGCCTACTTGAGTGGCACAGTTTGGATCACCCAGACGGTAGCCAGCGCAGGAAAAGATGATCAGTTTATTTCACTGGCGTTGGACCAAGCTGGCTGCCCGCACATCAGCTACTATGATCCTACTAATGATGACCTTAAGTACGCCCGTCCTCCGGTGGCAGTGACCGCCGATTTTATTGCCTCGCCGAGGACTGGCGTGGCTCCATTGACGGTGGTCTTTACCAACCTCTCCACTGGCGATTACGCCTCCAGTGAGTGGGATTTTGGGGATGGAAGAACCAGCACCTCGGCGAGCCCGACCTATACCTATACGTCAACGGGAGTCTACACCGTGACCCTGACGGTCAGCGGATTGGGTGGTACTGACACAGCGACGAAGACAGAGTACATCAAAGTTGATAACGGTTTCTACCTGCCCATTATTATGAAGAACTAAACCCAGGTACAACTCTATAATGAAATGAAGATGGATGTTAAATAAAGGGCGATTTCCATACGCGAAGGTGCCAAGCGTATGTACCAGACGCCAAATGCCTGGCTTTTATAACGTATCTCGCTTTGCGTAGGGATGGTACGGGGAATGGCCGGGCTGCAAGTACGCTGGTCGAGCCTGTTGGGCTGCACTTGTTCGATCTTCCCGCGTCTCAAGGAGACTGAATTATGGTTGTAGAACCCTTGGATAAAACGCTAGTAATGCCAGGCTATGAAGAGATCATTCGATACACCAAGTACGACAGCATTAGAATAACTGTGTCAAAGGCGACATTTGATGCGTACCTGAGACAGTTGGCTGGGCCCGGCCTTCATCCTGGTGTTCCAATAGACAGAGCGATGATAGAATCACTTTTCCAAGCCAATCTCATAGATTGTAGTGAGGGTAGGTATGACGTTGTCTTGACCAATGTCCAATACGAGAGGCTCGTCAAATACCTTTCCTACGGAGACTTCTATTTCAGAAACCAGGACAATGCTGATGATGCGGAATTTGTGCTTGCCTTCTCTTTCGGAGAACGACCGGCTGTCAATTCGCAAATCCGCTTTGATATTGAGCAAGCCTTTGATTCGAAGTCCAATCCGCCCAAAATTTACGCCCAGTGGGAGATTGCTGACATGGTGCCGTTTGGTCCAGGCGCACACCTAACCTTCAACAGGATTGGCTTGGATCCAGGTAAGGATTACATCACTACTAGACAGGTCATTCAGAAGTTTAAGCAAGTAGCTAAATATGATGCCGGTGCGAAGGTGTTTTTGGCTTGCCAGGCGTGGCACGCGTCTCGATGCTGGCGCTATTGTCAGGAAGAGCAACTGAACATCATAGGAGGAGTGTTTGCTGATCTCTTTTCACCAAATGATCCTCAGGCGTGGGTGCGGGACGAACTCACTTGGGTGATTAACGAAAGTCGAAGTCACTGGCGTCGTCGAACAATGGTCTAGAGGAAACGTTCTTGGGGCAACAGCGGATGCGCTGTCTAAAGCTTGTTATGCGAGGACATCATGAAAATCCAAAGAGTGGGGTTTTGCATACTTTTTTCTCTGATCACATTAGCAATCATGTGCTGGCATTTCCAAAACGTTCCAAACGAAACGGTAGTGAAAGCGGACACACCAGTGATAGATTGTGCAGCAAGAATTGTGGAAGCCGAGGATTGCCTGGCGGGAATTGAACCCGATTGTAGCACGGAGGGATCTTGGAAACTTTGGTTGATGTCGGGTTTCAGCAATGGAGGGCTTATCACCAATGAACACCCAGTGACACTGGGGGCATCTCTTCCTGCTACGCTCACTCTTAGTTTTACAGGTACAGGTGCTAGCGTAGTTTATAGGCAAGATACCTGGTATGGAACACTCGGTGTAAAGATTGATGACCAATTTGAATATCATATCCACCAAGAAGGCGTCCCAAAAAATCAAGCTGAAGCCTGTTTCGAAGTTGAGGGTGAAGCCCCTCACACTTTAGTCCTCAATGGAGGAGAAGCAACCGGCCTAATAACTGGCGTAATCACTATTGATGCGATCAAAGTATTCGAGGAGAATGAACCTTGCGGTACTGAGGAAAGCCTTTGTGACCGTGGCATAATTGTTCCAGCCTACTTTTACCCTGATTTGCCCGATGGCTACTGGGGCCAATTAGTTGAAGCAGCCAGAAAAATCGATGGAAAACTCATAGTTATTGCCAACGTTTATAATGGACCAGGTGCAGAGCTAGATCCAAATTATCGTGAGGCCATCAATGCAGTGGTTAGCAATGGAGGAAAGGTCATTGGTTACGTTCATACCTGTTACGGGGAACTCAATCCCATTCACTCCCTTTGCCCAAAGACAATAGAAGAAATAAAAAGCGATGTGGATAGATGGTACCAATTCTACCCAACGATTGATGGTATCTTCTTCGACGAGGTATCCTCCAAGCAAGATAAAGTTTCTTTTTACCAGGAGCTTTATGACTACGTTCGAGGGAAGCAATCCAATGCAATTGTCGTCAACAACTTTGGTGTTAAGCCGCACGAGAATTACTTGGGCATTGGTTCATCGATTCTCTGCACCTTTGAAGGTCCATTCTCCTATTTCGTTGGATGGTTACCCCCAAATTGGATACCGAAAGAACGTTCGTGTGCACTTGTCTATGACACGCCAAGCGACGACTTGCCGGCAGCATTAGAATATCTATCAAAAAAGAATATAGGTTGGTTCTACTTTACCTCGGACACCACAATAGATGATAATCCGTGGGACACCTTACCTCCCTATTTCCCGGATCTGGTAGATCGTGTGTTATGCATATACTTGCCGATTGTGCTCAAAGAGTACCCATAGTCCCAAAATTCCGATATAAAGCAAACCAACCAACCAACTAACTAACTAACTAACTAACTAAGCACCTACCCCCGCATCCCTACCACTCCAATTTGCTTCTCCACAGCCGCACTGTAAGCATCATTGGCCACCTTGGCCTGCTTGGCCAGGGTTTCGGCCAGTTTTTCTTTGTTGATCTTTTCATCGCCGATGGCGTATTGCCAGGCTTCCTGGGCGGCCTGGTTGGCCTGTAGGGTCAGGATTAATGACTCGGCTTTGAGGAGGATGGCGTTGGCTATGCGGCGGGTCATATCGGGGTAGGTGTCGGCGTCGTCCAGGATGTAGGCGGCGGCGCACCACAGGTGGCGGGTGGTGGTGTATTGGGGGGTGGGATAGAAGGTGATCCGGCCGCCGGCAATCGTATACGTCTCGTTAAGGTCCGACAAGCTGCCAGACAAAGAATAGGTTCTAAGCCGCCCCCTAGCCCCCCACAGGTTATACGGAGTAGCTTAAATATATGTGGCTTGATGGTAATTGATAGCTTCTAAGCCGCCCCCCTACCCCCCCAAAGGGGGGAATCTGGGCATCGCTCCCCCCGCTGGGGGGTTGGGGGGGCCATCCAAGACACTAAATCAGCCGCCAACTCCGTATAACTCAACTCAACATAACACAGGGGGGATTTGGGCATCGGCTCCCCCCGCTGGGCGGCCGGGAGGGCCATCCAAGGCACTAAACTTCTGAACCGCCCCTTTTTTCATTGTTTTTCTTGTCTCAAAGCACACTCTGTGCTACAATACCGAGTTGATTAGAAATTATGTTCTAATATGTAAAGTAACAAGGTCGCAGGGTAGCAGGTTGCAGGTTGCAGGTCGCAAGGTAGCAGGGTAGCAGGTCGCAGGTAGCAAGTCGCAAGGTAACAGAGTAGCAAAGTGGCAAAGTAGCATGTATGTAGCAGGGTGGTACACTGTAAGGCAAATTTTGATTGGTAGGATGGCATCCCCATGCCGTCCGGTTTTAACCTCGCAAAACTTAGCTTACAGTGTACTATCCGCTGAAACACGGTGAATCTGTTACCTTGTTACTTGATGAAGGTTAAAAAATTAATTGGGGTAGGCCGGGCATCCCCATGCCCGGCCATCTATTCCCCGATTATTTTCTTAAATTACATCAAGTAAACGTTCAGTTGTCAACCTTCAGCAGTCAGCTTTATGGACTACTGAATCCAAACAAGGCGAGAAGCTGATAGCTGACCGCCAAGGACTGAACGCTTACACTTACCACTCTGCGACCTGCCACCTGCCACCTGCTACCCTGCTACCTAAAAACGGAGTAAACTGCCAATCATGTCAACAAACGACAAAATTATAATCCGGGGCGCTAAAGAGCACAATCTCAAAAGTATCGACCTGCAATTGCCTCGTAACAAGATGGTTGTCTTTACCGGCGTCAGCGGCAGCGGCAAATCGTCGCTGGCCTTCGACACCCTCTACGCCGAGGGACAACGCCGCTATGTCGAGAGTCTGTCGGCCTATGCCCGCCAGTTTTTGGGGCAGATGGAAAAACCCAAGGTGGATTACATCGGCGGTCTCAGCCCGGCCATCGCCATCGAACAGAAAGCGGTCAGTAAAAACCCGCGCAGCACCGTCGGCACGGTCACCGAGGTGTATGATTATCTGCGGGTGCTGTTCGCCCGGGTCGGCACGCCCCACTGTTACAACTGCGGGCGAGAGGTCAAGCAGCAGAGTGCCCAGCAGATTATCGAGCAGGTCGCCGGCCTGCCGGCTCAAACCCGCTTCCAACTGCTGGCCCCGGTGGCCAGGGGCCGCAAGGGCACCTTTGAGGATACCCTGGCCCAGGCCCGGGCCGATGGCTTCGTCCGCGCCCGCATCGACGGGGTAACCACCGACCTGGATCAGCGCCTTAAGCTGGCCAAAAATAAAAAGCACGACATTGAGCTGGTCGTTGACCGGCTGGTCATCCCCACCGAGATGGATGAAGATTTTCAAACCCGCCTGGCCGACTCGGTCGAAACGGCTCTCCGCTGGGGCGAGGGGATGCTGGTGGTTGACCTGATCGATGGCCAGGAGTTGGTCCTGTCCGAGAAGAACGCCTGCGCCCGTTGCGGTCTGAGCTTTCCCGAACTAACCCCGCAGATGTTCAGCTTTAACTCCCCCCTGGGCATGTGCCCCGATTGCAACGGCCTGGGCATGCGCTTTGAGTTTGACCCCGACCTGTTTGTGGACCCGGCCAAATCGATCAACCAGGGCGCGGTGGTGTCCTGGGGCGAGATTGCCAAAAAACGCAGTTGGGCCACCCAGATTGCTCGCCAGATTGCCCATCGTTTCAACATCAGCCTGGACACACCCTGGACCGAACTGCCCGCAGAAGTGCGTAACCTGATTTTACACGGCAATCCCCATATCAAGTTCAGATACCAGAGCGAGAATTTCACCGGCAGTTGGCCCTACGAGGGGGTGATCAATGCCACCCGGCGCCGCTATAAAGAAACCCAGTCCCAAAACATGCGTGACTATTATGGCCGCTTTCTCAGCCAGCAACCCTGCCACACCTGTGGCGGCAACCGTCTGCGCCCGGAAGCCAGGGCCGTGACCGTCGGCGGCTTGACCATTTCCGAGGCAACCGCTATGAGCGTCACCGAGGCATACAACTGGATTTGCGGCTTGATGGGGGAGAGTGAGATATGGGAAAACAGGGACGCAGAGGAGCACGATTTAGGCACGCAATACGCAAGACGCAATACGCAATACACCCCCCCCCTCACCCCTCAACAACTCGAAATCGCCCACGAACTCCTCAAAGAAATCCGCGACCGGCTCAAATTTATGCTCGACGTGGGGCTGCATTATCTGACCCTGGACCGGCCGGCCCCCTCGTTGTCCGGCGGTGAGGGGCAGCGGATTCGGCTGGCCTCGCAGATTGGCTCCGGCCTGGTCGGGGTGATGTACATTTTGGATGAACCGTCTATCGGCCTGCACCAGCGGGACAATCGCCGCCTGCTTGACTCCTTATTGCATCTGCGCGACCTGGGTAACACGGTTCTGGTCGTCGAGCATGACGAGGAGACGATGACCTCGGCTGATTGGATTATCGACTTTGGCCCCGGCGCCGGGGTCAAGGGGGGCGAGATTGTCTTTGCCGGAACGCCCCAGGACATTATCCGGCATCCAAATTCACTGACCGGCAAATATCTATCTGGGGAGATGGCCGTGATCTCGGGGAACGGTCGCCGGCAATCCAACTGCTGCTGGCTGGAGTTGGACGGCGTGACCCATCACAATTTAAAGAAGGTGGACGTTCGTTTTCCCTTGGGCTGCTTTACCTGCGTCACCGGGGTCAGTGGCAGCGGTAAAAGCAGCCTGGTTACCGAAACCCTCTATCCGGCCCTGGCCCGCGCTTTGCACCAGGCTCAGGAGCGACCGGGCCACTTCGAGCGGTTGATCGGTGTGGAAGAGGTGGACAAGGTGATCCACATCACCCAGGACCCCATCGGGCGTACTCCCCGCAGCAATCCGGCCACCTACGTCAAGGTCTGGGACAGCATCCGCCAGTTGTTTGCCGAAACCCCGGAGGCCAAAGCGCGTGGCTACAAACCGGGTCGTTTCAGTTTTAACGTCAAGGGGGGGCGCTGTGAGGCCTGCTCTGGCTACGGCCAGAAGGTGGTGGAGATGCACTTCTTACCCGACGTGTGGGTCACCTGTGACGTGTGCAAAGGCAAGCGCTTCAACCGGGAAACGTTACAGGTGCGCTACAAGGGCCGGAACATCGCCGACGTGCTGAATATGGACGTAGCCGAGGCCCTGGAATTCTTCCAGAATATTCCCCGCGTCAAGCGTATCTTGACCACCCTGCACGATGTGGGCCTGGACTACATCAAACTCGGCCAAAGCGCCACCACCCTCTCCGGCGGCGAGGCCCAGCGGGTCAAGCTGGCCAAAGAGCTGTCCCGGGTAGCCACCGGCGGTACGGTCTATATTTTGGATGAGCCAACCACCGGCCTCCATTTTGCCGACATCCAAAAACTGCTGGACGTGTTGCACCGCCTGACCGATGCCGGCAATACGGTCATCGTCATCGAGCACAACCTGGATGTCATCAAAAGCGCCGATTGGATCGTTGACCTGGGCCCAGAAGGGGGAGACGAGGGTGGCCAAGTCATCGCCACCGGCACCCCCGAGGCCCTGGCCGAAGTGGAGCACAGCTACACCGGCCAGTTTCTGCGGCGGGTGTTGGGGTAGGGGTTAGGGGTCAGGTGTTAGGGGTTAGGTTGGTTGTAAGTGTTCAGGCTAGCATCCCTTCGACAAGCTCAGGACGCTTACGCCTGGAGTGCAAAGCTTGCTTTGCGAAGTGCAGAGCTCGCTTTGCGGAGTACAGTACTTTGCCGATACCGTCACATAATTTGGAACAGCACCATCTATTTTAATCCTGAAGCTCGATTATAAATTCATACTCCGTGGTCTGGTCGTACAACGGATCCACCGTCAAGACATACGTCCCGCTCTGCTCCAGGGTGACCGGTCCTTTATCACCGGTCACGCTGAACAGTTCGGTCCGGCCGTCCGGGGCCATCAAGGTGAACTTCG
>DAOUMU010000481.1:0-28409 GCA_034409055.1 Anaerolineae bacterium | reverse complement strand
TAAGAACCGGACTTGAAAGTTCCCCTTCATCCGGCTCAAGCCTCTCAAACGCCCCGTGGTAGGACGCGCTCACAGAAGCCTGGCCTCTGTGAACTTCACGATACACCCTTGGAGCCGCCACACGGTTTCTCCGGTAACGGGCGCACCCGTTCGGATTACTCCTTACCGTCATCTGCCTGCCCGTTTTAAGGTGGTTGGCCAAGCTTTCTCGTGATGAGACACCTGCTGGCAGTCTGCCCGCTTTCGCGTGGGGCAAAGTTCGAACCCCTATCCCTCTCATTACAAAAGGGCTTTCGCTCGCTTCGCGTCCGGCATCCCTTACCCGCAGTCCTATCGGCTCACCTTGCAGCTCACTTTCCCAGAGGGAGGATACGGCGACCGCAGGGAGTACCACGTTCTGTATCATTGCCTTATGGCGCGGGTTAGGTTCCGCCTCTCCGCCGGGGGTGCGCCATCTGCGATAGGTGAGTTAGGAGCACCTGGACCTGTCCCCTTGCCTTTTGGCCCAAGCCTATGCGTTTCTTCTGGAAACGTCTCAGCACCTTTGGCTTGTTCTCAGTAACGACGCGCTTTGCGGTCAGCAGTTCACATATGTTAACCATACCGCGCTACTGCGTAGCGTAGTCCCCGACCGCCTCGGTGCTGGCAGTCGCCACCGCTCCTCACGATTGGGTGACCATCCCTTTAGAGATGAGGCTACATTGTCCCGAAGGCTTCACACCCCACCAGCATCCTGACGGATGGTTTTCCTGATGACACATGCCCCGGTAGGATACCAGTAGCAGAATACCGGGTTACATCCCGAACCTATTCGGTTGTAACTAATGCAATTACGACTTCTTGTCGCAACCCAACACTCTGGATTTATCTTGGCACGACATTGGCATTGTTAGCACGCCTTTTCAATATACCCCCAGTATTTCCCGAAATTCTTGTTCCAGTTTTTTTCGGATCTCTGGAATTTCCGTTTTCACTATGTACAACGCCTTATCTTTAGGCTTGGTTTTATCTAGAGGCGTTACACCACTGTGCTCTAGCCAGTATAGTGTTTCTATATCAAAACTTTTCTTGCAGAGTGAGTCTAACTTTTCACAGATGTCCTCGGAAAAGTATATCCTATTCTCGTCAAAGTACAGATAAAAAGTCACAATGCTTTTTAGAGAGTTTTCATATCCGAGTTGCCCTTCTCCAATTGTTTCTAGTTGCGAGTTAAATTCTGGATACTCGAAGTTTCCAGATAATACTTGTAGGTCTCGTTGTGCGTGTGTTAATAGCCTGTAGAGTTTAGCTATGGCATCAGCGCGGTCTTGGTGTAATCTAGCAAACCTTGTTTGGTGTTCAGCTAGTTCTGTCTGAAGTTCTTTTTTGTACTTTTCTATACTCATTGCTATCCATCGCCCGATTATGCCTTTAGATAAGAATGCAATGGCGGCTAATATTGCGGATGTAAATGCTGAGTTTAGAATTATCTGTGACCATTCCATAATATACAAACCAATTTTCTTGAATGACCTATGATAATTTGGATATTGAGATTCTACAAAGTCTAGTCGTTTTGTTTCGACGAGCGTGCTAACGCCTAAGTTGAGCGGCGCCACATATAGCCGTGGCTAACCGAACCGGTACTCCACAAAACACCGGTTGCTTTCAAATCAAGAGAGTTGGCTCAGAACCGTTGTTTGATCGCTCCTACCTCAACCGGCACCCCCTCGCCCTTTCATTCGGTCTGGCGTCCGCTCCAACGTCTTGGTGCGACCCGTTCGCCCAAAACCATCACTTGTGACGGGGGATGGGCGGCAAAGGACAACTGATCATTGTTCTTTGATAACAAAGTCCTGCGTACTTTGCAGGCTGTAGACTGATGTTGGTGAGATAATACCGCATCACGCGGAGATTATCAAGTCCAACCGCCGAGGTGGTTCGGCTGACAGCATCATCCGCTGGGGGGCGACTGGTTCTCAAGCGGGAGAAGCGGGATGAAACGGCGGGAAGAGATAAACTGAATATTCTCTATCCCGGCTAGCCAGTGGCTACACTAGCACCTGCGCGCCAGTGCAGGTGTGGTTAACGCAAGTGAAGCTATGTTGGAAGCGTTCCTTCGACAAGCTCAGGACAGGCTAGCACAACCTGCCTACATTGGTTAACAGGCAGGCCCAAAAGGGAATGTATCTTGGGCTACGTCGTCAAGCGGAACGCAGTAATCATCCCACACAGATACCGGCCGCGAAGCGAAGCAGCAATCCTTCGGCTGCGCTCAGGACAGGCTCTACGGTCACAACCCCATCACGTTGCGGAACGGGATAACCCGCTGACGGCTCTCAGCCTGTCCTGAGCTTGTCGAAGGGCTTTGACTGAGTAGGTAACCAGCCGCAAGCCCCAGCGGGAAGGCTGCCCTCAGAAGCAAAAGCCCTGGGTAATGCCAGGGATAGGCTGACGGAGGGCGCGGTTCGGAAGCAGCGGCGGGGTCAGCGATGGCCCCGCCGACTGTAACTTAGCTTGTGGCGGTGGTTTATAAAGTTACTTTTACATAAGGTATTTTACACCCAACTTTGCCAAACTGACAGCTACAAACCCGAAGACTCCACTGCCAAACAGAGGTATGGTGCCGTGGTTGCTGGCAAATCCAACTTCACTTTTGCTCAACCTTGCCAGCACAACCAACCTCAATTCAAGGAAGACACGATGCTGTTTCTCACCCCCGCCCTAAACCGTGTTCAATAGCAATCACCGCTGCTTGTGTGCGATCTGCAACATCCAGCTTGGCAATAATGGCGCTAACGTGGTTGCGAATTGTCCCCTCAGAAAGATGCAGCCGAGCGGCAATGTCTGCATTGGTGAGACCTCGGGCCAGCAGGCTTAGTACATCTACTTCGCGCCCTGTTAGTTTGCTGGTGAGCAGCGTGGCCGGTTGGGTTTGTTGACCCGCTACCTGCCCCAGCAGTTTCCTCGCTACCACCGGGTCCACAAAAGACTTTCCTTCAACTGTACCTCGTACTGCTTTAATCACCTCTTCACGCGGCGTATCTTTTAGCAAATATCCTGCCGCTCCTGCCCGAATAGCATCAAACACCCACTCGTCATCATCGTAAGTGGTTAGTGCCAGTACTTTGACTGCCGGATAATGGGTGCAGATTTGCCGGGTCGCTTCTATGCCGTTCATACCCGGCATCTTCAAATCCATCAACACCAAATCGGGCTGGTGTCGGGCCACTTGCTCCACGGCTTCTGCGCCATCCTGAGCATGGGCCACTACCTCAACATCTTTCTCTAGTTTTAGCAGTAGCTCCAGGCCATCGCGAATTAAAGCCTGGTCATCGCAAATCAGTATCTTCATCTTATGACATCCTTAATGGTTAATTGAATTGTTGTACCCTTCTCTGGCCGGCTGTCAATGGTTAACTGCCCACCCACCAATTGGGCCCGTTCGCGCATGCCGGACAAACCATAATGTCCTACCGTTTGGCTCTGTTGTGGGTCGAAGCCCAAACCATCATCACGCACCAGCAGCAAAACACCGGCATCATCAACTGACAATTGTACCGCAAGCGTACGAGCGTTAGCGTGGTGGATAGCATTAGCCAGTGCCTCCTGCGCCACCCGGTAGATGCACTGCTCTACTGCCGGAATCAGGAAGGGGAGGCGCTCCGGCAGCGACAAGTTCAGGTGTAAGTTGGCCCGTTGGGCAGTCTCGGTCGCCAATTGGTGCAGAGCTAACAACAGCCCCAAATCTTCCAGAGGGCTGGCCCGCAACGATTTCAGTGCCCGCCGCGTTTCCTGCAAGCCGGAGCGGGTAGCAGTAAGCGATTTATTCAGCATTTGTTGAACCGTCGTCGGGTCAACCTCCCAATACGCTTTTGCCGCTTCAAGCTGTACGCTCAACGTGCTGAGCGTATGGGCCAGAGTGTCGTGAAGTTCTCGCGCCATTCGGTTGCGCTCCCGGCTGATAGTTAAATCTTCCAACGTAGCAGCGTAATCGGTCAATTGGATGTTAGCCTGCGCCAGCGAATCTTGCTGTTGCTTCAATCGCCTCATTAATCTGCAGATGAAGTAGCCAACCACCAAAAAACTGATCGTTTGGATAATCACCACGGTTATCGGCGGCAAGAGCGATGGTCCACCAGGCCGAAAAAAGGACAGGTGCAATCCCATCGTCAACATAGCAATCCCGCCACTAAACATAATGACATATCGCCAGCCATACTGCCAGGCAACCAACACCAGCGCCATAAACAACAGCGGTGTTGCCCGCAGGAACACCGCTTCCGAACTACCAGCCGGGCCGGGTGGCAGTTGCATGATCACTAACTGGGCCATCATCAACGGCACTACCGACAGTAAGCCAATCACCAGCGGCAGAAAGGCGCTCCCCAACCAGGCGCGTCCTTTGGGCCACAACGCCACCCCCAACACCGCCAATGCAATAAAACCATTAATTAGATAATACCACGGGGGAAATATGGCGCGCGGATTAAGAAGGTAGTCAATCAACAACAATACCAGCAAGTAGCCCAACCACAGCACCGTCATTAACGGCAGCGAGGCTACTACATCAGTGTGAGAGTTTCTTTCGTTCATATAGAGGATTATATCATAAAAACGCATAGCCAACCCGTGTATACAATCATTACTTTATCCCCGCAACCGTGACAATTGTCACGGTAACCGATGAAAAAGACCACGGCTCCCAACCAATAGTCGTGCTTAATAACACTATTGCCCGGCGTCAAAGTTTGCTAAACTGGCTCTTGAAAATATCACCAAATCTTAAATGCTTACGAAAGGAACCAAAAATGAATAACAAACAAATATTATTACAAATAACCTCAAGGGAAAAGTTATTTCTGGACAAATTCTTGAGAAAGGATGAAAGAAAATGAAATACAGATATTTATCAATCTATTTGCCTGCACTATTCCTGTCCCTGGTGTTGATGATTGCCTTCTCGCCTGTTGTGGTTAAGGCTGGCTCTATTCCTCCTTTCCCTGAAAGTGGAAACAACTCTGGCAGGGCTAACTCCATTAAGCCATTCCTGGCTGATGAGATACATCCTTTCCTGACTCCAGGTATGGTCCTAACCCCAACCATGACCATCAGCCAAACCCTGTCCGATGAGGCCCAGCGCAACACCATCGCTTTTGACGGTCTGGCCTTCTTAACCGGCTCGCTGGGGGCCGACTCCTTCTTTCCACCCGGCAAGGTGGCCGATTTTTGGGGCTTTCAATACCTGCGCGACAACGACCCCAGTAATATGGGCCACAACCCCCTCTTTTTAACCAGCGCCGCCTTTAATATGTGGAACATCTTGACCGCTGACCAAAAGGCGCAGCTCAAAACCCTGGCTACTAACCAGGTCAGTTCGATTAACGATTATGCCTACCGGCGGTTTGTCCTGATGAAAGCTTTTCGCCGTCTGCTAGAAGGCGACGTGCCGACGGGAAGCGCGGGGCTGGACCCGGACGCGGTAAAGGCTTACTCCGCCGAGTTGTACCGGCTGGACGGGCAAATGAGCTACGACCGGGCGCAGGTGATGGGCGGCATCATCGCCTCTTTTACCCCCACCCAAACCACCTTTTTGAACACCCAAATGGTTGACCGGGGCATGCTCGACTGGCCGGCGGTGTCGGAGCCGGCCGATATGCAGGGGCTTGACCGGGAAGTGAAAGAGGCCTTGATGACTTACGCCAGCGATATTTATAGCTGGTACGCCGGCTCGCTGGAGGCCGATGTCTACTTTTGCCCGGAACGGCAGGGAACTTATTTTGGCTCGTTTTACCTGAAAGACACCCCGGTCATGTCCACCGGCGGCACCATCGACGCCAACCTCACCGCCACCGCCGGCATCACCTTTCTGTTGACGCTGACCCCCACCCAGCAGGCGTTGGTGACAGACCTGGTCAATATCCAAAAGCCGGCCCTGACTGAAATTGTAGACACCCGGCGCGACATTGCTACCCAGTTGCGCCGCTTCATCGCCGGCGAAACGGTTAGCAGTACGGAGGTTTTGAGCATGGCCGCCCGTTACGGCGAACTTGACGGCGAGATTGTCTACCACTATGCCACGAACTTGGCCCAGGTCAACCAGAGCCTCACCATCGCCCAACAGGCCGACCTGAATGCACTGCGCCAACTTATCCTGAACGGGTTCCCCCTCATCCCAGAACCGAACGCCTACCGCTACTCTGACCTCATCGCCATGCCAACGATTGCCGACACAGATTTCCTGTTTCTCTCCGGCTCGCCCGTGACGATTTACCTGCCGCTCATCTTTTCGGCCAGCGAGGAAACGGGGGCAACGTTGATCCTGCCGGACACAGGTCAGACGACGGATTACACCGCCACCTTTGGCGAAGACTCGGACTACTTGCTCAATCCCCCGGCCTATACCGATAATGCTAACGGTACTGTTACCGACCAGATAACCGGGCTGATATGGCAGCAAACCGATGGCGGCGAGATGACCTGGTCAATCGCCGCAACCTACTGCGACCAACTGACTCTGGGCGGGTATACCGACTGGCAATTGCCCGGCGATGACGCCCTGTTCAACCTAGTTGACCTGGACCACAACAACCCGGCCCTGAACCCCGCCGCCTTCCCGTCAACCGCCGCCGAATACTGGTGGACGGCCAACTCGCAGGTAGGCGACTCCACCAAAGTCTGGGTGGTCAATGCCGGTGGCGGTATCGGGGCGCACCCCTTCAGCGAAACGCTCAGCGCCGGCGGCAGCAAACGTTTTCACGCTCGCTGCGTCCACAATGGGGGCAACAGTACCACCGCCGACTTCACCGCCAACGGTAACGGCACCGTGACCGACACCGCCACTGGCCTGATGTGGCAGCAGGCCGAAACCACTGCCATCACCTGGGAAGCTGCCCTGACCGCCTGTGAAACGCTGACCCTGGGCAGCCACACCGACTGGCGACTACCCAACATCAAGGAACTACGGTCTATCAGCGACATCACCCGCGCCACCCCGGCCATAGATACCACCTACTTTCCCGGCGCACAATCTGCCCGCTACTGGTCATCCACCACCCAGTTTGGGGATGCGGAGGTCGCCTGGTTTGTGGATTTTACCAGCGGCCTGACCAGCTACAATAGTAAAACCGGCTCGCTCGCGGTGCGCTGTGTGCGCAGCAATTAACCGTAAAAACGAATAGGGGCCAATCGCTCCACCAATCCATTGAAAGGAACCAACCAATGAAAAGCAAAATTTTATACCTGTTTGTCTTCATAGCTCTATTGTCCGCCTGTGTGGCAGGCGCCGCGCCACCGCCCGCTTCAACTAAACCGGTCAGCGCTCCGAAAACAGCAATTGTGCCTGGCTCGCCGGACACAGGAAACACCTTCACCCTGACCAGCCCCGACGTTGTTGAAGGCGGACGCCTGCCCATTGAATACACATGCGATGGGGGCGGGGCCACGCTTCCGCTAGCCTGGAGCGGAGCACCTGCCGGAACGGTGGGCTACGCCGTCATTATGCACCATGTGGCCGCCCCGGATGATGTCCACTGGTATTGGGTACTCTACAATCTCCCGGCAAATGTAACCAGCCTGCCCAAAAATACCAGCGGCATCGGCACCCTGGGCAACAACGTCAACAACGGGCGGGCCGAATACTCGCCGCCATGCTCCAAAGGCCCCGGCGACAAAAGCTACACGTACACCGTCTACGCTCTTTCGGCCCAGCCGCAGCTTGCCGTCCCTGCCGCCGAAGTGGACCGCGATACCCTGCTGGCGGCCATCCAAAACATCACGCTGGCCAGCGCTGAACTGAACGTGGTCTACGCGCGCCAGGGCATGGATGACCCGCAAGCCCAGCTCTCCCAACCACCTGACCCGGCGCAATCCCAACAACAGGGCCACAGGACTCCCCCGCCCGAAGCCTTTGCCGCCTGTAGCGGCAAGACCGAAAATGCGTCTTGCGAGTTCACCGACCAAAACGGTTTCCATACGGGCGTGTGTGAAGCCGAACAAGACACCGTAGCTTGTGCTCCCAACCGCAATGGACAAAGCGACCCGCCGGGCAACGGCAATCCTCCCGGCGACCCGCCCGGCGGCCCGCGCGAAATGAACATCGAGCAGGCCATCTCCGACCAGGCCCAGGGCATGACCATCGCCTTTGATGCGCTGGCCTTTCTGACCGGCGATTTGGGCGCAGATTCTTTCTTCCCGCCCGGTAAAGTGGCCGACTTTTGGGGCTTTCAATACCTGCGAGATAACGACCCCACCGAAATGGGCCACAACACCGACTTTCTGACCCGTGCCTCGCTCAATATGCTGTATGTTCTCACCCCGGCCCAGCGCGCCGAACTGATAACGTTGGCCGAAAGCCAGGTGGACGACATTAACCGGTACGGCTACAATCGCTTTGTCCTGATGCAAGCTTTTCGTCGTTTGCTGGAAGGAGATTTACCGGTGGGGAGTACCGGGCTAAATGAAGAGGCGGTAAAATCCTACTCGGCAGAGTTGTACCGGCTGGATGGTGAGATTAGTTTTGAACGGGCACAGGTGATGGGTGGCTTGCTCAATGTCCTGGATGCCGACCAACGCGCTTATCTCGATGCAATGGTGGGGCAGGGCATGCTCGACTGGCCGGAGGTGGAGGAACCGGAGGAACTGCGCGGACTTGACCGTGATGTAAAAGTAGCGGTGATGACCTACGCCGGCGATATGTTCAGTTGGTACGCCGGCTCGGTGGAGGCGGATGTCTACTTTTGCCCGGAACGGCAGGGGACTTACTTCGGCTCCTTCTATCTGAAAGACGCCCCGGCGATGAGCAACCCCAACTACACCATAGCCTCCAACCTGACTGGTGATATGGGCCGAACCTTTCTGGAAACCTTGACCTCCGACCAAACCCGGTTGGTGACAAGTCTGGTAGACACTCAGCGGCCCTATCTACAGGAGATTGTGGAAATGCGGCGTGAAGTTTCCACGGGCTTACGGCAATTTATGACCGGCGAGTCAGTAGAGCGTGACGCCGTGCTGAGTTTGATGGAGAAATACGGTGAACTGGACGGTGCTATTGTCTATAACTTTGCGGTCAACTTTGCTCAGGTCAATCAAACCCTCACTAGCGAGCAGAAAGCACAACTGATGGCACTCCGCAGCGACTTACTGGGGGAGATGAACCATCCATCCGGGGCCTATCTGTACTCTCAGCCTATCGCCATGCCGGATATTTCCAACACTGATTTTTTATTTGCACCCTAAATTAACAGAGGCCTGACAGGTTTCTCAAACTTGTCAGGCCTTAAAAACCGTGTGCCCATCAAGGAGACAATATTCAAAAAACCATCTTACAATAGCCGCAGGGTAAAAAGCAACAAGCTAACGCTTAAGTTCACGCGGCGCACGGCGAATCTTCGCCTACAGGTGAGATGGGTCATGAAACACCCCTTCACCAGCGAATACACCCTGATTTTACCCCAACTTGGCGGGCCAGACCAGTTCCAATCAAACACTCGCTTCAATTAAACGCAGCTTGGGCGCTCGCGTGCAACGATTTGTTAGCTGTGGCCCGGCCTGCCAGTACCTCTCTTTTCTTTTTGCCCTGAACCTTTCGCTCTCCTGTTCCTTCCGTTTCCCTTAATGTTCTCCGCCTTCCCTTTGCCCCTGCCCCCTCAATGGCCCGCCAAGAACGCCAGGCCCTGGCCCCTTGTCTGTCCAGTTCCTTCCCACACGCCGCTTTCTTCGATTACCACCACCTGCTGGCGTTTTTGGCGGTAGTCCCCAGCACCGTGTCCGCTTTGCCGCCCCACCACCCTGGCATTGACAACCCGCCCCAACCACCAGCCACCCCCCGTTTTTGGTTGCCGCCTTCATTCGGAGCAAGGCGGCTCAGGAGGAATTATCTTTTTGGCCCGACCTTATCGAATCTAAACAAGGGCCAAAAAGATAAACCCCTGCCGCTTTGCGGGGTGGCTCTGTCTGTTTCGGTTCAGCGGCTTTATACTTAACAACACGACCTTACGATAGGTAAAACTTATCGTAGCCCTGACTGCGACTAACACCTGTTAGCTGGCGGCCATTTCTTTCAATCAACAGCACGGCGGGGATGCAGCTGTCCTTTCGCCGCCCATATTTCAACCCCCGGTTTTTGCATGCTTCTGTTTTCTCAACGAACAGCTAACTTATATTTGAGCGGAACATTACGTCCGTAAGTACTTATGGACGTAATGTTTTTTTGTAAAATTACCTGCGTAGAACTGGACATAGACGCAGTAAAAGGACCAGCGGGGGCATCTGAACAGAAAGTTACGGTTTGGAGGCTGATTATGAGTTGATAACCGTAACTTTCTGGGCGAAATACCCTGGCACTCTGGAATTCTCAGCCGGACGGATGACTGCACTGGATGAGACCAAAGGGATCATCCATCTTAAGGCAAAACGCTCGTTTTTTGTATAGCGTCTTCGTTTATATTTTCAGACTCAAAATTAGCTTGAAATACAGGATAAATAACGTAACTGGCAGAAGTTCTAGCCCATTTGGGAGCAAAATCCTGGAAAATGTTGTGAATTTATAGGTTGATTGTGAAATTTTTCCGTATCGGGCATTTTGGGAATAAAAAGCCGGAATCCCCTAAAAGCCCTATCAGAATCAGGAGGAGGCCCAGTGGAAATAGGGTATGGGTGGGAAAAATAAAATGAACCAATCGGGTCGTGTATGGACTGCGGCTTAACAACTCGATGGGCAAGATTGTGCCATAAAGAAATCCGGCAAATGGAAGCAGCATCCATACCGATTCCAGAATGACCAAAAAAGTACCTATTTTTATGAAGATATTAATGCCTGTCCAAGAGTTGCCGTCGCTGTAGCTTGTATTTTTACTCATTTGGGGTGTGCCTTTGCGTCTCACAGTTACCTATCCAAGAAGGATGACCATTTTGGTGTTTTTGGTAAAAGAGCCGTTATTCGCTTACTGAAATCACCTTGAGCGGTACAGGCAGAGCGCCGGAACGCAATTGAATTGACAGAGTCTGTCCTTCTTCCAGACTGGTGTCGGGCAGAGTTATAACTCCGTTGGAATCAATTCTGCCGCTAACGCGGGGACAGGATAATACTACCTTATCTAGCACTATACACAAAAAGTTACCTACGTTAGCCCCTGTGTAATCACTGAGGTTTTGCTGGCCTTCCGGCTTGAGGCTGAAGTTGATTTCAAGCAGGCGTGTGGCAGAATTGATACCGGCATTACTAATTTGGTCTAGATCACCAGAGGTGATAATGGTTTCGTAAACCTTGCTTGCCGGATCAAGATCGTTGCTAAGGGAGGTTTTGATGAGCGTCCCTTCGGGAATCGAGGTGTGGCCTGCATCTACAAACTCTAACAAGCCTGTCTGGTGAATAGTTTTTATGGTCAATTCAGGATTGGAGACATTAAATAACTCTACCCTAATTTGGTTGTTATCCTGACGCTGAACTGTTGACCGGGTTAAGCCCAGGTTGTTGAGACGATGCTCTATCACAGCTTGAGCGGCCTCCATAGCGCCTTCCGGTAGTTCTTGTCCTTCAGCCAGATCAGCCTCTAAAATGATGCGTAGTGGCGGGTTGTCCAATGCCTCTCCAAAGAATATTATTACCGACACAACAAGGCCCGATACCAGACAAAGTACGCTAAATCCTATGCCAATCCAAACAAGAATCTTTGTGTTCAATGTTTTCTTTTCCTTATCCCTCTTCTATACTGAAATTAGTTTGAAACCAGAACTTTTTGTCATTTCGAGCGAAGTGAGAAATCTTTACGCTACAAGTGCTACAATCCAACCTGGAAGATTTCTCCTCGTTCCTCGTCGAAATACAGCCGGTTGAGCACTCCCAAAAGTATCGTTCTCATTCTGATTTCAGTATAGTTTGATAATTACTGAATTTATGATATTTCCTATTTCTGCGAACCAGCTAACTTTTTATTAGCGGGAAACTGCTACATTTTTTTATCAGGCATCCCGATAATACTACAAATCACCCTTGATGTCCAGCATTATCAGGAAACCGGAATATATTTTTATCGGGATTGATTTACTCTCTTAGAACATTTGTGTTATCACTCGCGTTATCAAATAGAATGGGTTCACGAGTTGGCTAGCAACATCAAGCGGAAATTATTTTTTACCCCGCTGGCAAGCCAAATTCTGGTTTGATGTACAAGTGAAAAGATTACTGCGTAATGGTATGAGCAATTTCAAAAATAGGAGTGATCCTCCTCTTTCGGTTGGCTCCTGTGAAATAGCGTTGTTTTAGCCATTCATTGGTCACGTTGTTCACTTGACCAAAGCCGCGTTGCATCAGAAAACTCTCAATGGTACCTTCCACAATACCAAAACGCAATGGCTCCCCAAAATTATCAGCACCTCTCAAAAACATCTTTGCTTCTCGCCGTGTACAGGCCCCCTCTATCACGCAGGGATAAGTATAATCAAAAACTATGGAGCTTCCTTTTCCAGAATTGTCCACCACAAACGCTAATGTGATGTCAACCGCTTCCGGCGTCATATAATATGTGACACCTTCCCAAATAAACAAGGTCTTTCGCTGTCTTTCATAACCACTTTCAAATAATCGTTGGCTCAATGTTTGTTGAGTAAAGTCAATCGGAACCAGAACGACATGATTGGGCAGTGAGCCAAGAATTTCCTTGAGTTTAGTGACTTTTACCTGCTGCGTTGCCGGATGATCGACCTCAAAAACTCTGGCCTGTTCTTTAAGTTGCTCAAACCGATAGGCTCTGGAATCATATCCCGCTCCCAAAATGACCAGTTGTTCGAGTCCATTTTCAACACACGTTTGTACAATCTCATCGATATGTCGGGTTCGGGCAACCGTGAATCCAAAAAAACCTGGGAGCATCCGTTCATACATCCAATTCGCCAAGAATTTGGGAACCCGAGTTTCACCAAACAGGGTAAAAGTCGGGCTCAGAAACTTTTCTGCAAACGGATCATAGCATATGCGTTGATCTGCAGGTTTTTGTGATTCAAGTGACCGAGATGCAGCGGCGGTTTCTGCTGTTCTACTCGGTTCATCTTGCATAACATCTTCCTGCCTCTCCTCTATGTGAAGTTTCTTTTAATGAGCTCCATACTTTTCTTTGCTCTGCACTTCTACAAGAATTTTAGTTCTTAATTAACGTTCCTCCACAGGCAAGTAATCCCGTTGATCGGCCCCCAGATAAACCTGGCGGGGACGAGCGATTCTCTGTTCGGGGTCGTCAACCATCTCACCCCACTGGGCCAGCCAGCCGGCCGCCCGAGGGATAGCAAAAAGGACCGGGAACATATCCACCGGGAATCCCATCGCCTGGTAGATGATGCCGCTGTAGAAATCTACGTTGGGATACAGTTTACGAGAGACAAAGTATTCATCTTCCAGGGCAATGCGCTCCAGTTCCACGGCAATATCAATGAACGGATTAGTGCCGGTCACAGAAAAAACTTCATAGGCAATCTTCTTGATGATGTTGGCCCGAGGATCATAATTTTTGTAAACCCGGTGTCCAAACCCCATCAAGCGCATCTCCCCCTTTTTCACTCGCTCCATGTAAGCCGGAATGGCCGAAACCGAGCCGATTTCGGTCAGCATGCGCAATACAGCCTCATTGGCCCCCCCATGCAGGGGGCCGTATAAAGCCGCCGCCGCCGCCGCCATGGCACTGAATGGATCAACCCGGCTGGAACCGACCGCCCGCATAGTAGAGGTGGAGCAGTTCTGCTCGTGGTCCGCATGCAGAATGAACAGGATATCAAGAGCCCGAGCCAGGATTGGATTAACCTGGTAATCACGTTCATTCATATAATCCAGCATATACAAAAAGTTGCCCGTATAACCAAGCGTACTGTCTGGGTAGTTGAACGGCCGGCCAATGCGATGACGGTAGGCAAAAGCGGCAATCGTAGGTAACTTGCCCAAAATCCGCCAAATCTGCTTTTGCCGGACACTCAAGTCATCACAGCAGTGAGCTTCCCGGTGGAAGGTAGACATGGCCGCGATGGAACTGATTAAGATGCCCATGGGGTGGGCGTCGTAGCGGAAAGCCTTCATTAACTGGACCAGGTTCTCATGGATATAGGTGTGCCGCATAATGCGGTTATTCCAATAGGCAAACTCTTCCTGGGTGGGCAACTCACCGTTTATTAAAAGATAGGCCACTTCCAGGAAGGTACTCTTTTCGGCCAACTGTTCAATCGGGTAACCTCGATAACACAAGATGCCTTTCGCCCCGTCAATAAAGGTAATACGGCTCCGGCAGGAGGCCGTGTTCAGGTAAGCCGGGTCGTAGGACATCATGCCAAAATCATCGGAGTTAACTTTGATTTGGCGCAGGTCTATGGCTCGAATCGTGTCATGTTCAATGGGAATTTCGTAGGTTTTCCCCGTACGGTTATCGGTAACCGTTAAACTATCTTTACTCATTCGTTGCTCCTTATTAAATTTTTAGCGAAGAAGGCCTGAGGAGGGTGACAGCATCGAAGCTTCAATCGAGAAATATTGTAACACAAACTAAGTCAACCCCAAAATAGTAAGGGAGTTTGAAATTTAAATCATCCCAAAACTTTCGGCGGCATGAAGCGTAAAACGTGAAACGTGAGGGTCTATGGCGAAAAAATATCACGTTTCACGCTTCACGTTTCACGGAGCATCCCCATACCCGGCGGGCATCCTCATCCCTCATCCTTCATCCCTCATTGGGGTGGTAAAAGAAGAGAGGCGACCTCTTACGGTCGCCCCAACAGGCAGGCACAAAGTCTACCCTGATTGATCTTATGGAGAGGATGTACCGACTCAACCTAAAGCTCAGCTAGAAGAAAGTTTGAAGGCATTAATCGGTCTTTTCATTTCTTCACATGCTTTGGCCAAATTCCGAGCCTTCGACCGGGCAAACATCAGATCATTTCTGAGTCGGCGCAAATCTTCCTGGTCAAAAGGTCCCTTTTTACCCAGCGCCGACACCAGGTGATTACATTCTGAAAGATTGGTCATTAATCGTTCGATAATTTCTTCAGGGCTTAGAGCTTCAATATCTGCTGCCATATTTTAAGAGCCTCTCTTTCTTATCGTTTTACGTTTTACTTGGCTGGCTGCTGCGTCAGTTTATCTCACCAGAAGCTTTTTTTTACCAACTGTGTTTCTATATCTCTATTATAACCGAAAATGGCTCCATCTACATAATGACAAAAGTACCAAAATGCCATGATGACCTGTGCCCTTCGGGTACCTGTGCCCTTTGGGTACCTGTGCCCTTCGGGTAATGGCAAAACAAGCCAGATTGAAGTAAACTGTCCAGAATTCAATTTATCTCTTTCGTAGAGAGGGCATCCCTATGCCCGGCCTGTCCAGAATTCAATTTATCTCTTTCGTAGAGAGGGCATCCCTATGCCCGGCCTGTCCAGAATTCAATTTATCTCTTTCGTAGAGAGGGCATCCCTATGCCTGGCCCCGGGGGACGCGGGGTTTATGAAAAAGAAAATTCCTATTATATCAAGTGATGGAGAAAAGTATGCAAGCAAAAGACAAAGTAGCCTTAGTCACCGGGGCGGCCCATCGGGTAGGTAAGGCCATTGCGCTCAAACTGGCCGAGAATGGGACGCACATTATCTTAAACTATCGCTCATCGGCTGCAGCAGCCAAAGAAACCCAGGCCGAACTGGAAGCCCTCGGCGTCGAGGTGTTACCGGTTCAGGCCGATGTCTCAGAGCCGGCGGCCGTGGAAGCAATGATCGCTCAAGCCATTGACCATTTTAACCGCATCGATATTTTAATCAACAGCGCAGCGCGATTTGACAAAACTCTTTTTCCGGGCATGACTGTTGACGATTGGGACCGGGTGATGAATACCAACCTGCGCGGCCCCTTTATCTGTGCCCGGGCCGTCGCCCCCCACATGCTCAAATTAAAAGAAGGACTGATCGTTAATATTACCGACCTGTCCGGCTTTGTGCCGACCAAAGATATGCTGGCTCACAGCGTGGCCAAAGCCGGCCTGATTTCCCTGACCAGGGCCCTGGCCCTGGAGCTACGACCGACGATCCGGGTCAATGCCGTGGCCCCTGGACCGGCGATTCCCCCTATGGCGTACGATCAGGCCACCAGGAACACCGTGGCCCAGAGAACGCTCCTGAAGCGCTGGGGCAGCGGCCAGGATGTAGCCAAAACGATCATGTTTTTTGTCGAAAACGATTACGTAACGGCCCAGGTGATATGCGTGGATGGGGGTGAACTTATCGGCTGGCGAGATACCAAATTTTCTATCCGATAGCATGTTGTAGCCGGGGCATCCCTATCTGATAGCATGTTGTAGCCGGGGCATCCCTATGCCCGGCTAAAGCATCCCTATATAGCATGTTGTAGCCGGGGCATTCTTTACCCGGCTAAAGTCCTGACTACCGACTGGCCAACCCACCCGCCGTTTCACCACCGTCAATGACGTAATAGTGACCTGTCAGGTAGGCGGCATCGTCAGAAGCCAAAAAGGCAAAGAGGGCAGCCACCTCGGCCGGTTGAGCATGCCGCTTCAGAGGAATCTTGTTATTCAGTGCCTGCATCATTTCCGAGGTGTACTCTGCTTCCTGCATGGGGGTCAGAACATAGCCGGGGCACACGGCGTTGACCCGCATCGTGGGGGCTAATTCCAGGGCCATCGAACGGGTCAACTCAATCACCCCAGCTTTGGAAGCGTTGTAATCCGCGTAGAAAGGTTGGCCGGTTAAGCCGTTGGTCGAACCCATATTGATAATCACCCCCCCGCCTCCGGCCAACATCCGCCGGGCAGCCTGCTGGGCCACATAAAACACCCCATTCAGGTTCGTGGCCAGGATCCGCTGCCATTCCTCGGGGGTAATATCCATAAAATTATGCCGGATACTAATGCCGGCGTTGTTAATCAGTACGTCCAATCCCTGCCACAGGTCATCCAGTTTGGCAAAGGCCCGGGCCACCGCCCCGGCGTCTGAAACGTCCGCGGCGATAGTCCCGCTCAACGTTGGCTGCTCCTGTCGAATACGCCGGCAGCCAGCCTCGTCCCGGTCCAGAACCACCACCCGTGACCCTTCCTCCAAAAAACGGGCCACCGTCGCCGCCCCGATCCCACTGGCCCCACCGGTAATCAAGACTCGTTTATCCTTCAAACCGCGCATCATTCACTCCTTCAAGTTCAATTTTGCATCCGACCATCAAACCGGCCAACTAACCAACCCCTTCATCCTTCATCCCTCAGCACCTGCCCCAGTGGGGTTCATCCTTTAAGAGCCGGCCCGCTGCTTCAACTCATACAACTTATTCAACGCCTCTAACGGCGACAGCGAATCCACGTCAAGCTCTTTAATTTCCTCAACCAGGGGATCGGTTTCCCCGCCCAAAAAAGATAACTGCATCCCGGAAAAAGCCTGGCGGGTTCTTTCCTGGCGCTCCCGGAAATCGGCGTTACCTTCCAATTCCTCCAGAATCTCATTCGCCCGATCTGTCACCGCTTTGGGAATACCGGCCAGTTGGGCCACGTGGATGCCGTAAGAACGGTCGGCCGCACCGGGGATAATTTTGTGCAGAAAGACCACCCTCCCCCCCTCTTCAGTCACCGCCACGTTGTAATTGCGCAAATGGGGCAGGTACTTGGCCACCTCGGTCAGTTCGTGATAGTGGGTAGCAAACAGGGTCTTGGCCCGGATTTTGGGATTGTTGTGGATGTGCTCGACCACAGCCCGGGCAATGGCCAGCCCATCGTAAGTGCTGGTGCCCCGGCCCACCTCGTCTAAAATCAACAGGCTGCGATTGCTGCTCTGGGAAAGGATGACCGCCGTCTCGATCATCTCCACCATAAAAGTACTCTGCCCGGCGTGAATTTCATCCTGCGCCCCAATCCGGGTGAAGATACGATCCACCACCCCAATGTGAGCCGAGTCAGCCGGTACAAAGCTACCGATTTGGGCCATCAACACGATCAGAGCCGCCTGCCGCAAGAAAGTGGACTTTCCGGACATGTTAGGGCCGGTAATGATGTGAATTAACTCTTCGCTCGACATGCGGACATCGTTGGGTACAAAAGAGGTCGACAGCCCCTCGGCATCAACCAGGGGCATGGTCTCGACCACCGGATGGCGGCCGTTGGTGATTTCCAGCCGGTCATCATCGCCCAGGCTGGGACGGACGTAATTGTTCTGCAGGGCCACTTCGGCCAGGGCCGTGACCACGTCCAGGTAGGCCAGGGCCCGGGAGGTGGTCAGTAGTCGTTCGGCGGCAGCGGCAATCTGGGCACAGACCTCTTTGAAGATCCGGTTTTCCACCTCCAGTTGTCGCTCGTCCGCATTGAGGATAAGGCTCTCGTACTCTTTCAATTCCGAGGTGATGTACCGCTCGGCATTGACCAAAGTTTGTTTGCGGATGTACTCCGGCGGCACCTGGTCAGCGTTAGCCTTGGTCACTTCGAGGTAGTAACCAAAGACCTTGTTAAAGCCCACTTTCAGGCTTTTGATGCCGGTCCGTTTCCGCTCCACCGCCTCCAGATTGGCCACCCACACTTTAGCCTCACGAGAACTGGCCATAATCCCGTCCAGTTCTGCCGAAAAGCCGGGCCGGATCACCCCCACCTTGGTCAGAGCCGCCGGTGGATCATCGGCAATGGCCTGGCTAATAAGCTCGACAATGTCGGGGCAAGCATCGAGTTGATGATACGTGTTGCGTATTGCGTATTGCGTATCGCTCGCTTGCATCCCCCTGGCGGCGTGCCCCTGCCCTATGGGCTGGCGGCGTATTGCCTGACTTGCGTTCCGCTCCTCTGTCCCCCTATCTGTACCCGTCAGGGTGCCCCCCTGCCTGTACCCGTCGGGGTGCGTCTCTGCCTGTGTTTGTAAGGGCATTTGCTCTTCGCCATACGCTGCGTTTGACTGTTCCAGTACATTGCGGATGACCGGAACCGCCTCCAGGCTGCGGCGGATGGCCAGTAAATCACGGGGCTGAGCAATCCCCTGGCGCACCCGGTTGGTCAGTCGCTCCAAATCGGCCATCTCTTTCAGTTGGGCCCGGATCTCCTCCCGGGCCAGAGTTTGCTTGAAAAAGATTTCGACCGCATCCAGGCGCGCGTTCAGTCCCTCAACGTCCAGCAAGGGTTGGTGCAGCCAGGTGCGCAGCAGGCGTCCACCCATAGGGGTGATCGTTTTATCCAGGACCCCCAGTAACGAACCCTGGGGCGAACCGGTCCGGATGGTTTCGGTCAGCTCCAGGTTACGCCGGCTGCTCGCATCCAGGGTCATGAAGGTATCGGTACTGTAGACCGTCAAGCGGGTGATCTGGACCAGGGCCTGTTTTTGGGTATCGGCCAGGTATTGAATAACGGCCCCGGCCGCCTGGATGGCCAGAGATTTACCCCCCAGCCCAAACCCATCCAGGGTGGCCACCTCAAAATGGTGCAGCAAAGCCTGCCGGGCATTGTCTATCTCAAAGCGCCACGCCTCGCAAGGAGAGCGGGGAATCTCGAGCGGCTCCAGTGCCTCAGTACTGGCCTGGCCGGCCTGGCCACTTTGCGGATTGGGGACCACAATCTCGGCCGGTTTCAGGCGGGTGATCTCATTGACCACCAGCCGGCCAATGTCATTGCTTTGCAGTTGCGTGACCGCAAACTCGCCGGTAGTAATGTCCACGTAGGCCAACCCGGCCTGTTTACCCTCAACGATCACGGCCGCCAGATAATTATTCTCCTTATCCGCCAGCAAGGTCGACTCCACCACTGTGCCCGGCGTAACCACCCGCTGCACTTCGCGAGGTACCAACCCCTTCACCGGTTCGCTGCCTATCTGCTCGCAGATGGCCACTTTGTAACCGGCCTTGATCAACCGGGCAATATAATTATCGGCCGCGTGGTGGGGCACACCGGCCATCGGTACCCGCTGCCCCTTGGAAACGTTACGCGAGGTCAGCACAATGTCCAATGCTTTGGCCACCGTCTTCGCGTCCTCGTCAAAGGTTTCGTAAAAGTCACCCAGCCGAAAGAAGACGATTGTATCAGGATATTGTTTTTTGATGGATAGATATTGACGACGAATCGGCGTGGTCATACTTCATGCCTTATGTTGCCTCAACAACCTTGGCCTTGGTTACCCGGATCAAATCCGGCAGTAGCAATTCCAGATTGACCCCTCGCTTCCCTGCGCTGACCAGAATTCGCTCCAGGGCCAGGGCCGGTTGGTCGAGGTAAACCGGGAAATTCTTGTGCAGTAAAGCCAGGGCCGAAATACCTCCAGTTTGCAGGCCGGTCAACCGCTCAGCCTCTTTATGAGAGGCCATCTGCACCTTTTTCTGCCCGATGGCTTTAGCCAGCTTTTTCAGATTCAGTTCTCGATCACCGGCCACCATCACCAACATCGGCCTGCCTTTGGTCGGCAGAACGACCAGGGTCTTGTAAACCTGCTCCTGGGGCAAACCAAAATAATCGGCCACCCCGTCAGCCGAGTGAATGGTCTCAGGAAACTCGCGCACGGTATAACTTATCTTTTGTTGATCCAGAATGCGCATCGAATTCAGTTTTTCGGCCATAGTCTTACACACTACGAATTTATCTTCTGCAATGTTGCTTTCTCTAGCACATCGAGGTGTTTCTTCAGGTGATTGTGGATGGCCAGGGCCGCTTCCGCAGAAACGGAGCGACCGTATAGCCTGGCCAATTGCCTGAGCTGTTCATACTGTTCACTTTCGATGTAGGTCACCAAATTTCTCTTTTCCGTGGTAAACTTTCCCCCAACGGTTGTCATAATCCTCCTTATAAATTGAAGCCTGCTGTTACGAAAAATCTACGTATATTGCCGTCCATTATAACATTATTTTAACCAAGTAGAAACTTTGATAGAATCCACAGTTTGCATTATACTATGAGCCATCATCGTCCCGAATTACTTCGGGACTTTCTTTATGACGATCACAATGAATAACAAACCATTAGCTCTCGCCGCTCAAACCCACTTAATCCAGAATGTTCCCCTGGTCGTGGCCTGTTTACTGATCGTTGACAGCCTGCATTTTGTCTTCGCCCGGCTGCTCTTACCCTATCTACCGCCCACAACCTCTGCCCTGTATGTACTCGGCATCGCCACCCTGGAAGTGACCCTCTTTGCCGGCATCTGGGACTACATTCGCTTCGACGTCTTTCGCCGCTATGCCTGGTTCTTCCTGAGCGTTGGTTTTCTGGTCGCCGCCAGCACCGCCCTCAATTACACCGCCGTCGCTTTTATTGATCCCGGCACAGCCGCTTTGTTGGGCAAAACCTCGGTTCTGTTTGGCCTGGGCTTCGGCCTGGTCTGGCTGCGGGAGCGTCTGACGGTGTTCCAGTCCCTTGGCGTCCTGGTGTCCATTATCGGCGTCTTCATTATCACCTTTCAACCCGGCGACTACCTGCGCCTCGGCTCGCTGATGGTCCTGGCCTCCACCTTCATGTATGCCCTGCACGCGGCCCTGGTCAAACGCCACGGCGCCAACATGAGTCTGGCCGAATTCTTTTTATTTCGCCTGGTCTGTACCACCGGCTTCCTGTTCCTCTTCGCCGCCAGCCGGGGCGATCTGGTTCGGCCTGGCTGGCAGGCCGGCCTAATTCTGCTCATGGTCGGCACCGTAGACGTGGTCATTAGCCGGGCCCTGTACTACCTGGCCCTGCGCCGCCTGAAACTGTCCATCCACGCCATCGTCTTGACTCTCAGTCCGGTGGTGACAATCGCCTGGACCCTGTTTCTCTTTGGCCTCAGCCCGAATATTCAGGGACTAATCGGCGGCCTGGCCGTCATCGCCGGCGTGCTGATCGTCACGGTCAGTCAGACCAGCGTAACGAAAGTGAGAGACACATAATTACCTTACAACATCCCGATAAATCGCAAAACGTAAAACGTAATGTTCTTACAAGACAAAGACATTACGTTTCACGTTTTACGTTTTACGCATTTAATTTATCAAACTCACGGAGGTTTATCATGAAATATCGCTCTTTTGGTCGTACGGGTTGGCAAGTATCCGAGGTTAGTTTTGGCGCCTGGGCCATTGGCGCCGATTGGGGCCAGGTCAGCGAGGCCGATGCCCTGGATGCCCTGCACGCCTCCATCGATCACGGCATCAACTTTATTGACACGGCCGACGTTTATGGCGACGGGCGCAGCGAGCGGCTGATTACCCAGGTGCTCAAGGAACGTTCGGAACAGGTATACGTAGTCACCAAAGCCGGCCGCCGTCTCAATCCCCATGTAGCCGAGGGGTACAATCGGGAGAACCTGACCGCCTTTATCGAGCGCAGTCTAAAGAACTTAGAGGTAGAGGCTCTGGACCTGGTTCAGTTGCACTGTCCGCCCACCCAGGTCTACTACATGCCGGAAACTTTCGGCGTGCTGGATGACCTGGTTCAGGCCGGCAAGTTGAAATATTACGGGGTCAGCGTGGAAAAGATCGAGGAAGCCATCAAGGCCATTGAATACCCCAACGTCCAGAGCGTGCAGATCATCTTCAACATCTTCCGGCAGCGTCCGGCCGAGCTGTTCTTCGAGTTAGCCAAACAGCGCCAGGTCGGTATCCTGGCCCGGGTGCCTCTGGCCAGCGGCTTATTGACCGGCAAGATGACCCGCCAGACCACCTTCGCCGAGGACGATCACCGCAATTTCAATCGCTACGGCCAGGCCTTCGACGTAGGCGAAACCTTCTCCGGCGTGGATTATGAGACCGGCCTGGATGCCGTCGAGCAGTTGCGCTCGCTGGTCCCCGAGGGCGCCACCATGGCCCAATTCGCCCTGCGCTGGATTCTCATGTTCGATGCGGTCAGTTGCGTCATTCCCGGAGCCAAGAATCGCCGGCAGGCCATCGACAACGTCCAGGCCAGCGATCTACCCCCCTTGAGCGACGAGGTGATGGCCAAAATCCGGGCCATTTACGACCAAAAAATCCGGGAACAGGTCCATCAACGCTGGTAGGGCACAGGAGGTCCCATGCCCCTGACCCCTCGCCATCTCGGTCGCTATCGTCAAATTGCCGAGGTATTGATCAGCCACGGCTATGGCGCTATCCTGGCCCAACTGGGTCTGGACTCTCACCTGGATTTGCCTCGCCGCTTGTTGCAGCGACAGCAAGCACAAGCGGCTGAACGAACCCCGGCAGCCGAACACGTGCGCCTGGCCCTGGAAGAACTGGGAGCCACCTTCGTCAAGCTCGGCCAGATTCTCAGCACCCGGCCCGATCTCCTGCCCCCGGCCTACATCGCCGAGTTGAGCCGTCTCCAAGACCGGGTCCCGGCCGACCCCTGGGGCCCGGTTAAGGCCCGTATTGAGCAGGAGTTAGGCGCGCCGATTGAACAGCTTTTTGCTACCTTCGGGCCGGTGCCCTTTGCCGCCGCCTCGTTGGCCCAGGTTCACGCCGCCACCCTGCCTGATGGCCAGGAAGTAGTGGTCAAGGTACAGCGGCCGGGTATCGGACAAACCGTTAACCTGGACCTGGACATTCTTTACGACCTGGCCCGGCTGGCCCAGGAACGTACCCCCCTGGGCGAAATCTACGACCTGGTTGAGTTAGCCGAGGAATTTGCCGTATCCCTGCGAGCCGAGTTGGAGTATCGCCGCGAGGGGCGCAACGCCGACCGTTTCCGTACCAATTTTACCGGCGAGCCGCATCTGTGCGTCCCCCGCGTCTATTGGGATTACACCACGGGCCGGATACTGGTCCAGGAACGTATCACCGGCATCAAGATTGACGATGTGGCCGCCCTGGAGGCGGCCGGCTACGACCGTCACCGGATTGCCACACACAGTGCCCGCTTCATCATCAAAGAGGTGCTGGAAGATGGCTTTTTCCACGCCGACCCCCACCCCGGCAATATTGTGGTCATGCCGGGCGAAATCATCGGTCTGATGGATTTCGGCATGGTGGGCCACCTGGACCCGGGTGACCGGGCTAACCTGATCCGTCTCTACATCGTAGCGGTCCAATTGGACACGGCCAGCATCGTCGAACAACTGGTGCAGATGGGAGTCGCCGGCCGCCACCATCTAGACCGGGCGACTTTGCAGCGAGACATTCGCCGTCTGCTGCTCAAATATCATAATCTACCCCTCCAGGAAATCCGGGCCGGGGAACTCCTGGAAGAAATCAGACCCATTGTCTATCGCCATCACCTGCGTTTGCCCAGCGATTTGTGGCTGCTGGGCAAAACCCTGGTCATGATGGAAGGAGTAGGGCTGAAGCTGGCTCCCGATTTTGATATCTTCGCCGTTTCCGAGCCTTACGTATACCGTTTTATCCGCCGCATGTGGCTGCCTTCCGAGTGGGGTCCTGCTGTGCTGCGCAGCGCCACCGGCTGGACTGATTTGCTGGCCACCTTTCCCCGCCAAACGACTCGCATTCTAAACCAGCTAGAACGGGGCGACCTGGGGCTACAGTTTCATCTGGCCGAAATGACCCAAACCACGAATCGTCTGGATAGCATTGCCAATCGCCTGATCCTCAGCCTACTGGTGGCCGCTTTTATTGTCGCCCTGGCCTTGCTTATTCCCACCCTGGACCTGACCTGGCCCTGGCCCCTGCTCGCCTGGATCGTCATTGCCGGCTTTGTCGTCATGAGCATCCTGGGCCTGTGGCTGATGTGGTCTATCTTTCGCTCCGGCAGAAAGGGTTAGACCGTTGCTGAACAACTCGGCCCTGGTGGTCATCTTTTTGCTGCTCATCGACAGCCTCCATTTTGTCTTTGCCCGCTTACTGCTGGCTCACCTGCCGCCAACCACCTCGGCTATGTACGTACTCGGCATCGCCACGCTGGAGGTGGCCTGTCTCTTGCGGCTGCTGCGGCACCCGATCCGCTTTCAAACCTTTCGCCGTCACGCCTGGTTTTTTCTGAGCATCGGTTTCCTGGCCGCCACCAGCACCGCCCTCAACTACACCGCCGTGGCCTTTATTGACCCCGGCACCGCCGCCTTACTGAGCAAAACCTCGATCCTGTTTGGGGTGATCCTCGGCCTGATCTGGCTGCGGGAGCGTCTGACCCGGCTCGAAACCGTTGGCGCCCTGCTGGCCATCACCGGGGTGTTCATCATTACCTTTCAGCCGGGCAACTACCTGCGCCTCGGCTCGTTGATCGTCCTGGCCTCCGCCCTGATGTACGCCCTGCACGCTGCCCCGGTCAAGCGCCACGTCACCCACATGAGTCTGGCCGACTTCTTTTTATTTCGGCTGGCCGCCACCACCGGCTTTCTGTTTCTCTTCACCGTGGGCCGGGGGCAGTTGGTCCTGCCCGGCTGGCCGGCCTGGGCCATCTTGTTCATGAACGGCACCTTGGGGGCCATGATTGGCCGCGGCCTGTATTACCTGGCCCTGCGCCGCCTGAAATTGAGCCAACATTCCATCGTTTTGACCCTCAGCCCCGTCGTCACCATCGGCTGGACCCTCCTCCTCTTTGGCATCACCCCCACCCTCCAACAACTGCTGGGCGGCCTGGCCGTCATCGCCGGGGTCCTTATGGTCACGGTGGGGAGAGTTAGTAATGAAAAATAAGAAATAAGGAGTTACCTATGATTGACGACTATGCTGCAACAATGGAATTGATCCGCAAGATGGAGGCCAGCCTCCCTATTCCGGTTCGACCGACGAACGCCACCATCCGTGCTATACAAGCCCAAGGGGTTAAAATCGCTCGCAACCAGGACCTGTCGATTAAGGCTGTGTTTTATCTGGGCGACGAAGGGGGCATCTCGTGCGATATAACCCCACCGGATATGAAAACCCCGATTGTCTGCTCGATCACGCAACTCAGAATCAAGTCCAACCATCCCCTGGCCGAGGAGATTCGGACCTACCAGATGAAACGAACGAAGCGCCTGAGGCAGGCCGGACGGGAACCCACCACCTTCACCGTAAAACCGCGTAAGAAAAAACGCAGACCTAAGCGTTAAAATCCCTTCAATCTGGCACCCCTCAACCTCCTTGCCCTATATCGGTATCGGCTATACAATATTTACAGTTTTCATTACCTGGGACTGGATCCTTCAATTACCTTCGAGGAGTACACCGTTGAAATTGAAGCCAGCGCCCTGGGCCAAACGACCACCGACTTTTGGGAAGCGGTTAAAAAAGCGGCTCACCAGGAAGCCGACCGGCTCTCAAATCAGGAGGAAGGAAATCAACCGTGACTGAAGACCAACCTGTCTTTGACAAACGGTTACAACACCTCATCGCCGGAGCCATCGCTGAGGTTGACCCCAAGCAGATGGCCATCTCCCGCCGTCTCACCCCGGCCCAACGCTTCCAGCAAGGATATTCAATGACTCGCCTGGCCGAACAGGTAAGCACCTACCGCCGAGGTCAACGCCAGGCTTCGGTCAGGACCGAACCAGGCCATAACCTCATCCGGGAAAGAGAGGATGCAGCAGTGACCGAACCCAGCATGGATTTTGGGGATTTTATGCGTCTGGTCCTTGATGCCCTTGAAGCCGCCGAAATGGAGTACCTGATCGGCGGGGCAGTGGCCGTCTGGGCCTGGGGTGAAGCCCGCACCACCCGGGATTTCGATCTGGTGGTCAATCTTCCCTTTGAAAAGATCGTTAGCCTCTCCCAGGAACTGGAAAAACGGGACATGTTAGTCCCGGTCGAGGTCATTGTTGATTTGCTCACCAAAACGACCGGCGATTTACCCATCAATGCCATCCATCTGCCCACTGGTTACAAGGCCGAACTTTTTCTGCTCCGCTCCGACGATACCTACCGGGCCACGGCCCTGGCCCGCCGCCGGTTGGTCGACCTGGGGCCACCCCTGGGCCAGGTCTACGTTCACGCGCCGGAAGACTTGATTCTGAATAAACTGCACTACTTCAGCCTGAGCCAACAACCCAAACACACCCGCGATATTGCCGGCATCCTGCTGACCGTGGGGGATAAACTGGATAGAGCTTATCTTGAAGCGTGGGCTGCCCGCCTGGGCGTCCTTGAGTTATGGGGGGAGATTTGGGGCGGGCTAAACAGTGAGGCGGCGAATGAGTGATTTTACATGTTGAGCAATGGAAGATACAATGGAAAAGGATACTATTTTTGATTGCGGAGTAGGGATAGAATTATGACAACGATTTATATTGAACCTGCTCAAGAGGCGGGTGAAGTCTTATATCTGGTTCGATCTGCCATTGAAAGCGAAATTACCAAGCTTGAACTGGCGCTAAAGATGGCAATGAAACGCCTGGTCCCCTTTGAACAACAATATGGCGTGACCTCAGAATATTTTATACCCGAAATGGCAGCCGAAGACCTGGAGGGCGGCGACAACGAATATGTGCGCTGGGCCGGGGAATACAAGCTAATGCAACGACTTCAGGAAAAGTTACAAAAGCTACAAGAAATCAATTATAAGGAGTTTTAGCCGATGACTGAACGGCTGCCCCCCCCCTTAGCGCAAGAAATTGTGCGGCGTATTCGAGCTACGGCTGAACCTGAGAAGATTATCTTGTTTGGTTCCCATGCCCGAGGTGAAGGTTGTGAAGACAGCGATTTGGACCTTTTTATCATTTTAGAGAGTGACTTACCCCGGCATCGGCGGGCTGTGCCGTTTTACCAGGCCCTAACCGGTTTGGGCTGGGCCAAGGATATTGTGGTTTATACGCCGGCCGAGGTGGCCGAGTGGCGCACCGCCAGTTGCAGTTTGGTTGCCACCGTCTTACGCGAAGGACAGGTACTCTATGAAAACCAATCTTGACCTGGCTCGCCTATTGGTGCGCAAGGCCGAGTCCGACCTGGCTGCCGTTTGCCGCACTGTTGCCAGCCCAGGACCTTACGATACCGGACTGTTTCATTGCCAGCAGACCGTTGAAAAGTATCTCAAGGCGCTCCTGGCCGTGCATGATATTAACTACCCCAAGATTCACGATGTTACCGTCCTGGCCGAACTGGCTGAACCGTTTTGTCCGGCTTTAGCCACCTTGCCCTTTAGCCTGGCCGAATTTAACCCCTTTGCCGTGACCATCCGCTACGACGATTTGGATTTAGATAATGATCTCTCCCTGTCCTTACTGCAGGAGATGCTGGCTAAAGTTGAGCAAGTGCGGGCCATCCTGAGCGCCGTTCTGCCTGAGGATATCAGGCCATAATCGCCTCTAATCTATCCGATTTTATCCAACAACACGATTTACAACGCTCACTCCTATCACACCAAAATCGGTGGTGTTCAACCGGAAGAGGTCGCCGTTATGGGGTGGTACGATACCGTGAACTTTCTGGAAGTTGTGGGGTTGGTATAAAATTACAACATAGAACCAGAATTGACAATGAAAAAGTAACTTCCGGTAAGGCAACCTCATAAAGCATCCAACCACGTAAAACGTAAAGCGTAAAACGTAAAAATGAACTGTAGATAAGTCATTACGCTTCACGTTTTACGTTTTACGAGTTGGCTAGCGACATCAAGCGGAAGTTACTTTTTACCCCG
>DAOUMU010000480.1:0-2881 GCA_034409055.1 Anaerolineae bacterium | reverse complement strand
CCTGCCCAGACGCTGGGTGGTTGAGCGTACCTTTGCTTGGTTAGGTCGCTTTCGACGCTTGAGTAAGGACTATGAAGTCCTGCCTAAAACTAGCGAAGCAATGATTTATGCGGCTATGGTTCGCCTGCTGCTTCGTCGTCTGGCTCGTAATCCTGGCGTTGCTCGTTGATTTTTTATTTACATAACTTTTAAAACACGTTCTTACACCCCGATTAAATAACCTTTCGTATGGGGCTCCTATGGGACCAGGATTGCCATTTTCACCAGCGATGGCATTAAGATTCAATGCAGTGAGTAACTTGTTCCAGTATCATGCGTCATCTCTGATGGTACATGATGAATAAAGGGGATGTAGAAGTTGGATGCAAAAAAACATTTCATTATTCTAGGTTTAATGGTTATATGTATAACAATATCTTCATGTACACTCCAAAGTCATGAAATTTCACCTAATGCGGAGTCGTTGCAGCAATTATCGCTGGTATCTGCCTGGCAGTATGAAACAAACGAAAGAATTCGCAGGGTGGTGGGGCTAACGGATGATAAGCTTATACTGTACACATACGGAGGAGAGTTCATCGCTCTTAATACTTTTTCCGGTACTCTAATTTGGTCGTATCAACCACCTGGACCAATCACAGATTTGGTGTCGATGAATGAAATCTCCCTGAGGGATGGATTGCTGGTCTTTACTAGTTTTATTGATAAGAAAGGACACGTAGCATTAGTAGTTTTAGATACAAAAACGGGACAGGAGTTATGGAGACGAGATGATCGAGATGGAGGACATGCTGCTGCAACATTTGCAATTGGGGATAAGTACATTTACTGGGCATTGTGGCCCCATTATTTGGCCTTTAACCGTTACACGGGTGAGCTAGTATGGCAATCACAATTAAGAACAGGACCAGGAGGTTATCATGGGCTATTGTATGATGATGATGAGTTAGTTGTCGTCAGACCTGAAATGTATGTTTTGGATGCTAATACTGGTGATGTCAAACGCTCCCTAGACTTCAAAATTAACTCAACTGGCTATAGAATTTATGATGGAATAACATATTTTATTTTCAGTGAAGTTAAAGCCTTGGATACAAAGAGCAACGTTATTTTATGGGAAACACGTCCGGAAAGTGTAAAAGGTAGCTCTATAAAATGGTCACCAATACTCAGAGGTAAGAGGTTATATTTAGGTTTGAATGGCTCATTAGGGGTCTTAGACGCAAGTACGGGCAAAATGATTTGGGGTAACTCGAGCTTTGATAAGAATAAAGCCATTTTGTACTCTAATCCGGTTTTTAAGGATAATACTATTTATGCCGTTTTTTCTGACGGGAGTTTGCGCTACCTCAATGATGTGAATGGCGTTGAAATTGGTCGAGTAAAGTTTGGTACGGTATGGGAAGATGCTGCTTTGTATGCGACTAATGAAATGTTATTTGTATCTCTGGGAGGAAAAAATTTATACGCCTACAAGTTTCTGGATAAATAAAGCAGATGTACCGTAGATCGGATTGAGGTCATGAAACCCAAACCTCAAATTTAGTGTAAAAAGCGCAGCGGAACCCCAAGTTGTTTGGCTGCGCTTTTATGTGTGCCTCATTCGGCAAAGTTACTCCTGGTAGTAGAATAAACCAATTCTATCCATCAGGAGGCAACTTATGCACACAGAAATCACACAATTCACCCGCTGGTTGCGCTGCAAAAAGCCGCATAGCAGCACCCATATTCACTATGCCAGTGATCTGCGGCTGTTCTTCGCCTGGGTCGATAAACCACCAGCCGAGGTCACCGTCAGTGATGTGGACGCCTACATCGCCTACTACCAACGGCTAGGGTCACGCTATCGCCACCATCAATCGGCGGTTGGCGGCTTTACAGGCTTTCGATTGTTCAAAAACTATCGCCAATTGTCCAATTTCAAGGGATACCTCAATCCCTGGATGCGTTGGTAATGGGCTAAATTGCCGGTGATCAGAGGCAAATCGTGCCGGATAGCAATGGCCGCTATCATCGGGTCTGCTCGACCAATGGGTTGTCCGGTTCGTTCTAAATCAGCATAAATCCGACCCGCTAATTCCGCACCAGCCAGGTCCAGGGTTAATAGCTCTATAGTTGATAGACCGGCCAGAAACTGTTCGATACGTTCTTCGCGGCCAACCTTATGCAGCCCTTTAACAATTTCCAGTACCGTGATGGTTGAGATGGTATACCGTCCAAAGATGGCAAAATAAGCCGTAGCTCTCGCGGCAATCGTCCGGTCAACCCCCTTCAGAATTTCAGAGAAGATGTCCGTATCCAGCAGAACTTTATCCATTAGTTTGCCTCAGCGGCACTGTTTCGCGTGAGCGCATAGCCGCTTCAAGCACCTGGTCCAGCAATTCGGGTTCCTGAGCAAACATACCCAATAATGGATTAGCCTTTGGGCTAATCTTGGCCAACTGCTCAATGATTTCGATGATCAGGGCTTGCAAGCTATACTGTCGAGCCTCGGCCAATCGTTGAACTTGCTCAAAGGGTTGGTCGTCAATTTGAAGTTCGATAGTTTTCATGGCACACCTCCTCCTATGATTATAGGAGGCATAAGGTCACAAAGCAAGCCATCTATTACCTTCTTAAATCGCCTGCAGCAGATCATCAATACCCTATCGGGCACAGGCGGCGATACCACTACCTACACCTATGACGACACCAACCGGCTGGCAACCCTGAACGGGCAGTCTGTCTACACCTTCGACAACAACCCCACTCCGTTTCACTACGCGGGACTTCGCGGCAACCTGACCCAGAGCGACCTCCTGACCAACACCTTCGACGCGGCCAACCGGCTCGTGGAGACGGAACGGGCTGGGTACACCCTGGAACCGGTCTACAACGGCAC
>DAOUMU010000479.1:0-2368 GCA_034409055.1 Anaerolineae bacterium | reverse complement strand
TAGCCACTCGATGACAGTTTGTGACTCGAAGGCGTTAAGTTGACGCATATGGGGGGGAGGGGTTGGGGGTTGGGGATTGGGGAGTGGGGATTGGGGGGGGTGAAGGAAAGATGAGGGCACTGAGGGTAAACGTTCAGTGAACCCGCTTCTAATAGGTATGGAGTCGAGGCTTCAGCCGGTCGTTGGCCTCGAATCCCCGGCTAAAGCCTCGACTCCTCTAGCACAAGTTAAAGTCTGTCTAAGGGGTGCTTTTTATTTAAAAATCACTCCCCGATATTGCCACAACAAAACTAACCAAAAAACCACAACTAACCCATAGCCGATAGCACCCCGAATTAAAGTACCGTGAATTTTCGCCCGTATGATTTGTGCATTCTCGAAATCCATTATTTGAAGTGCCTTCTTATTACATCGCCAGGCCGCCATGAGTTTCTTCTTAGTCATGTAAATGACACTCATATTATGCCACATCCAGGGGTCAGCAGGCGTTAATTTTGCCAAATCACGATATACTTCGAGACTCTTATCGAATTTACGAAACATCAAATAATAACGACCAACTCGATTTTGAAGATACGCACGGCGCGTTATAGTCTTCGCTAGTGGTAGAGTTTCTTTATATGTCGCTGTCATCCTCTCTAAATCTTGCTTTACTGCATAGTAATCCAGATAGGCTGTCAGAGCATAGAAATCGTGCGGGGCTATTCTTCGTAGATGAGTTAAGTGACTGTGGACAGCAGTATCATCTTGGCTATGTATATCAACATATGCCTGTACAATCAGTAATTCCTTAGCCTCTGGAGTCAATTCTCTCGCTCGCTCAAGCCATAATTGCGCAACTTGTAATCCATCCCGATGATAGGTAATGTTCTCCTCGTATGAACCAACGAAATGGACATAAGCAGCACCGATGTAAAATAGAGATAAGCTATTGGACTGTTGAAAAAAATTCAACGCTTCCCACAGAATATCTGGATCTCCCCGGTATTCGTTCGCTTTGTCCATTCCTCTCTTAAATATTTTCTGCCCCTCTGCTGTAATTAGTGTTTGTTGTGGCAATTCTATTTGACAAATCATGTCCTCAATAAGATTTGTAAATGGATGAGAATATTCGGGGGGCATCGTCGTTTTAGCCTCGGATGGCCGAGATGACTTACTTTGCAATCGCTCAATTTCTTAAGGTAAATCTACTTTGTTAATTGTAGTGAAAATTTTGCGTACTGACAATGTTATTACATAGAACCAGAATTGACAATGAAAAAGTAACTTCCGGTGAGACAACCCCATAAGCACCCAACCACGTAAAGCGTAAAACGTAAAATCAAGCCACAGATAAGTCATTACGCTTCACGTCACTTGCCCTGCGGGTTTACGTCACCGGCCCTGTGGGTTCACGACCTGGCTGGCAACATCAAGTGGAAGTTACTTCTTACCCCGCTGGCAAGCCAAATTCTGGTTTGATGTATTAGGGTAACAAGTTCCTCATAAATTCTTATGTCTACAAGTCTACCATAACATTTTACCATCATGATTACAAAAAAGCTACAGTGGCGCGGCTTGCGGCGCTGTTGTGGTTTTTTTTGTGGGAGGGCTCAGGACTCCTTTATGGAGCGGCAAACGTAATCTCAAATTCCGTACCGCCTTTGTTGTGGACTGCTATTGTCCCTTCCAACTGATCGACTAAAGTGTTGACTAATTGCAGGCCCAAAGAGGTTGTATTTCGGAGATCGACCTCTTCTGGAAAACCAATACCATTATCACGGACCCTCAAGATTACCTGGCCGCTATGGTATGTGTCTAGCTCAATCTTGATTTCACCTGGCCGGCCATCGGGAAAGGCGTGTTTGAGGGCATTGGAAACCAGTTCGTTGAGGATCAGGCCACAAGGCACGGCTGTATCAATGCTCAGGAGAACGTCATCGGCCCGGACGTCCAGGGTGATGTGCCGGGCTCTGGCATTGTGCGCCCGAAACAAATAAGCGGTCAGGTCGCGAATGTATTCGGCCAGGTCAATCTGAGCCAGGTTTTGGGAACGATACAGCTTCTCGTGGATGAGGGCCATGGAGCGGATGCGGTGTTGGCTATCCTGGAAGATTTCAAGAGCGGGGGAATCTTTGACATAGCCAGATTGCAGATTGAGCAGGCTGGAGATCACTTGCAAGTTGTTTTTGACCCGGTGATGAATTTCTTGCAGCAGGATTTCCTTTTCCTTGAGGGAGGCCTTGATTAGTTTCTCCACCTGCTTGCGCTCGGTGAGGTCATAAACCACAATAGTGGCTTTGGTTGGTTTCCCTGCTTCATACACCCATCTTGTGTTCAAAAGAACCCAAAATTCTTGATCGTTTTTTCCCTTAACTTTGTACTCAAC
>DAOUMU010000478.1:0-8428 GCA_034409055.1 Anaerolineae bacterium | reverse complement strand
CCATTGGCCGGACCACTGACCACCGTGACCGTCGCCGGGTTCAGGTTGCCGTCAATGTCCGTGTCGTTGGCCGTGACATTGATGGTGATCGGACTGCCCGCAGCCGTGCTGGCCTTGTCATCATTGGCTTGGGGAGCATTGTTGATCGCCGTCACCGTGACGGTGACGATGGCCGTGTCACAGGCGCCGGCCGTGTCGCAAACCTGATAGGTGAAGGTATCCGTCCCGGCGAAACCCGATTTCGGCGTGTAGGTGACCTGACCGGCCGCATCGACCGAGGTGGTCCCATTGGCCGGACCGCTAACCACCCGGACTGTGGCCGGGTTCAGGTTGCCGTCAATGTCCGTGTCGTTGGCCGTGACATTGATGGTGATCGGAGTCCCCGCAGCCGTGCTGGCCTTGTCATCATTGGCTTGGGGAGCATTGTTGACCGCTTTAGCCGTGGCCGTCGCGTTTGCGGCCGCCGTGGCCGTGGCATTAGCTGCTGCTGCCGTGGCCGTCGCATTGGCTGCCGCCGTCGCCGTCGCATTCACCGTCGCTGTCGAGGTTGGCGTATTGGTGGCAGGCACCGTGCCCGTGGGCGTGTGGGTCGGCGGTTGTGCGGGAACGGTATTGGTAGGTGAGGGCGTGGCGGTGGGAGGTACAGCAGGTGTGCTTGATGCCGGCACGGTTGGGAATAATTGAGTTGGGGTTGGTTCCAGGGTTACGGTGGGAGTACCCACGCCTGGGGTGGGCGTGTCCGTTAGAGTGGCCTGGCCAGGAGGCAGAGTAGGCATGTCACCTGGCCCGGGGGTTGAACTGGGCATAATACCAAAGGGAGTGGGCGTGGGTAATTGAGCCGGAGGCGCCGAAGCCAGGGCCGCAATTCCCAGGCAATAACAAGGAATGGTCAACACGATAATGCCTAATAAAACGGCATAGATGTTTCGTTTTTCGCTTGATCCAATGTTTAGCCATTGGTTGATGTTCAAGGGGCACTCCGTGACTGACCAACTAACAAGCCGCAGGGTAGGCCCATAGGACCGGAGTTAGCGGTTCACAATTGAAATACACCTTATAATAAATGTCGCGAGATAAGTTGTCAAAATTAGCAGTTTAACCTTGAGAGGGCTGCCCTAAAGGTAAAATCAGGTGAAATTTGCTGCCGGGGCATCTCTCCAGGTCGCAACCTTCACTTTCTACCCACAGCGAACCGCCATGAGCCTCGGCCACACCCCGGGCAATGGGCAAGCCCAGGCCAGTACCACCGCCCATAAAATCGGTTTGACTGGTACTATGCAGTTCAACATCGCGGACCTCGTAGAAATTCTCAAAGATGCGTTCTTGTTCTTCTGGAGCCACGCCAATGCCGGTATCCCTCACCGTAACTTTTATAAACTGATACTGGCCCGGCGTGGTTGCGGAGGAGGGCATCTGGCTACCCATAATTTGGGCGCTGACTTCTATCTGCCCCCCATCGGGGGTGTATTTTATAGCGTTACTGACTAAATTTCGCAGAATTTGGGTGACGCGTTCGCCGTCAGCCCACATCGTCGGAATGTGGCTGGCGTCGGCAATGACAAGCGTTTGTTGTCGCTTGTTGGCCACCTCTGCAAAGTCTCGCTTAATCTTGTCAAAAATCGAAGATAGCGTGACAGGCGAATGATTGAGTTGCAAAGTTCCTGCTTCGATGCGGGTAACGTCTAACATATCCTAAATAATACCCTGCAGGCGGTCAACACTGGCCGTAACTCCCTCGATTATTTCCAGGGCGCTTTCGTCGGCACTGGCCATCATTTTACTACCGGGAGCGGTGAGCAAACTGAGATAACCCTGCAGGGTGGTCAGGGGGGTCCGTAGCTCATGGGCGGCCACGTTAATGAAGCGCGATTTCATAACGTCGGTGTGAGCCAGCGCTTCATTAGCTTTGGTCAGTTCTTGCACCCTCTGTTCAAGGTGATCGACCAGTCGCTCACTGTATTCATGCAGATAGGTGCTTTTTTGCTCAGCCGCAACCGTCTCCCGTAAACCGCCTAAAAATCCAGCCACTTGCTTGGGCAAAAGGTCAACGTCAATGGGTTTGGCAATGTAACCATCGCAGCCGGCAATCAAGGCCCGTTCACGGTCGCCGGCCATCACTTTGGCCGTCAAGGCGATGATTGGAATATTACTTAGCTCCGGCAAACTTTTGAGGCGAGTCGTCACTTCGTAACCATCCATACCGGGGATATTGATATCTATTAAAATTAAATCCGGGTGTTCTTCCTGAGCTGTTTGGATACCGCTCAGGCCGTCGATGGCTTCAATAACGGTGTAGCCCACGCTCTCTAACACCTGGCATACCAGCATACGGTTGGCCGGATTGTCTTCAACGTAAAGAATTTTTTTGCTCATTGATTTAAACTGTAATCTGCATGGACGACGTCTGCTTGTAAAGATTGGGGAGGTTGCACGGGAATGGTAAAAGAAAAAGTGCTCCCCTGACCCACTTGACTTTCAACCCAGAGTTCACCCCCGTGCAACTGAACCAGACGGTAACTGATGGGCATCCCCAGGCCGGTTCCCTCGGCCCGGCGCGCCACCGAGCTGTCAATTTGCCGGAAAGCTTCAAATACTTTGTCCATATCTTCTTTAGCGATCCCAATGCCGGTATCTTTAACCGAGAAACAGACGAAATCCTGGCCATTCTTTGTGATTTTAAAGATGCGCAGGGCGATGCACCCGGCATCGGTAAATTTAGCTGCATTGGACAGAATATTAAGGACAACCTGCCTGATACGTCCCCGATCGACATATACTTTGGGCAGGTCAGATTCAATCTCTTCCTTTAATTCGATTGGCTTGCCTTCGATCAAAATGTAAGTAGAAGCCATCACCCCGACAATAATTTCTTCAACAGTGACCCATTCCATATCCAGCCGGATTTTGCCGGCTTTAATTTTGGAGAGGTCTAAAATATCGTTGACCAGGCTGAGCAAATGTTGAGCACTATCGTAAATGAACGACAGGTCGGTATGCTGAATTTGGTTAAGGGGACCCACTGTCTGGTTGAGCAACAATTTAGCAAAGCCGATAATCGAGTTGAGCGGGTTGCGTAATTCGTGACTAACAGTGGCTAAAAACTCACTTTGTAATTTCTCAGCTTCACGCAGTTGCTTTTTAGCCTCGGCAAGTTCGCGCTTTGTTTGGGCCAACTCGTCTGCCAGGGCTTTCATCCGGCTCTGGGTTTTGGCCACTTTGGCCAGGATAGGAGATTGCCGCCGGGGTAAATTGTCTCCTGGGAGAATGTTATCATAAAGAACGCCCTGTTTATCCAGCATGGCCAGAAAACCGTCCAGGTCGGTCATCAGGAGTTGGCTGGCTTCAGCAGCAGTAATCTTGCCTTGTTGAAACAGGGCAATCACCAACCAGCGATTGACCAGCCCATGAAGCTGTTCTTTGGTTAAACCCGCCTCAAAGAGCCGCGAGGATACGTTAATCGTCACTTCTTCCGCTGGATTCATGCTTTTCTTCGTTTGAAAATCGTCAACCATTCTTCGACTTCATCCGCTGAGAGCTGGATGTCGGCCTGGCTACCTTCCTCTTCTGCCGACTCAACTCGGGTGGATAGCTGTAGCAGTTGCTGTCCGAACTCCTGAGCGGTAACCACCCGCACACCGGCCTGTTGGGCGGCTTCCTGCACGGTCCGGTCGGATGTGACCACCATAACTGCCTGCGGATTTTTGATTTTACCCAAACGCCGGATAATGATCTGGTCTGCTGTTTTGCCCTGGGGAGCAAATTGAACGGTAATACCCCCTCTTTTTTTGGTACTGGCCGGTTGATAGCTCTGACCGGGGTCAAAGATTACGGTCAAATGGTGACCGGTTCTGGCTCGATAGCGACGTAGATACTCCAACAATTTTTCTTCATCATTGGGATCATCCAGGCGCAGGTTTGGCATATGACCGATCAGGTTGTGTCCGTCAATCAGCCAACGCATAGCTTAAGTTATTATATAATGAAGTCCATTTGTTAAGCAATGGGAAAATAGGACAGGACATTTCTAAATTTAGACCTCCCAGTAACAGAAATCCTCTATTAGCACTACCACACCGCTAGTAGCGTGGCCACAAAAATAGTAATAGCAATATAACCATTGACATTAAAAAAGGCAATACCCAGGTTAGACAAATCGGTGGGAGAGATCAAAGAATGTTCGTAAATCAGTAGGCCGGCCACGACCAACAGGCCCAACCAGTAGGGCCAGCCCAAGCCCATCATCCAACCAACCGCAGCCAGCGCGACCACCGTCAAGACGTGCATCACCTGGGCCATACGCAAGCCAGCAGCAATGCCAAAACGAGCCGGGAAAGAATGGATTCCGTAGGTCCGGTCAAAATCGATATCCTGGTTAGCGTAGATTAAATCAAAACCGGCAATCCAGACCGTAACGGCCAGCCACAACACCCAGGCCGGTGGGTCAATCGAAGCCGTCACGGCAATCCACCCCCCGGCAGCGGCCAGGCCATCGGTCGCTCCCAAAATCCAATGGCAGAGCCAGGTAAAACGCTTGGTATAACTGTAACCCACCAGGAAAATCATTGCCGGTGGCGCTAAAATAAAGGTTAAGCGATTAAGCATCCAGGCCGCCACCAGTAACCCGGTTAACGATACCAGGCCATAAAAAAGGACGGTATTGGCGCTAATGCGCCCGACCGGGATATCGCGTCCGGCCGTACGGGGGTTATGAGCGTCCGTCTGCCGGTCGATGTAGCGATTAAAGCTCATCGCTGCCGTGCGAGCGGCCCCCATGGCTACCGTGATCCAAAAAATTTGCCCCCAGGTTGGCCAGCCACTCTGGGCCGGTGGCCACCCCCTGGCCGCCAACAACATGCCCAGATAGGCAAAGGGCAGGGCAAAGATGGTGTGCTCGAATCTTATCATGTTCAGGAAAATACGCAGCGACTTCAATTAACAATTAACAATTAGCAATTACTCATTGTTAACTATTCATTGCTAATTGTTAATTACTCCCTCCTTCCTCACGCCAGGGGGCTAAACGCCTATCAAGGGCGTCAACACAAAAGTAAAGGACCAGTCCCAGTAAGCTCATGGCTAACACCCCGGCGTACATTTGGGGATAACGTAAAGCGCCCCAGCTTTCGACCAGGATGTAATAACCCAGGCCGGAGGTGGTGGCAAAACTCTCGGCAAAGAAGAGGACGGCAATGGCCGTACCGACACTGATGCGTAGGGCCGTCAGGACGGCGGGGACCGTGGCCGGGAAATAGACGAACCGGAAGAGAGCCCGGCGACCAGCGCCGATGGAACGCACCGACAAAATCAACTCCGGCCGGAGTTGAGCCGCTTCATCCCGCACCACCACCAGAATCTGAAAAAAAAGAATAATGCCGATGATAAAGATTTTGCTGGTATCACCCGCCCCGAACAAAATTAGAATGATCGGCAGAAAAACAATTTTGGGGATAGGATGGGCAATATAAATCAGCGGTGAGAAGAGACGATTCAGAACCGGGGTTTGACCTAAGCCCAGGCCAATGGGGACGGCCACAACCACGGCCAAGATAATCGCAGCCAGCACCCGCCAGGCCGAAACCAAAAAATGACGGCCTAAATCTGTTAAAATCGATTGAAAGAAGATGATCAGAACTTTGGTCGGCGGGGGAAACACGTTACGGTTGAGCAACATGGCCAGCAGTTGCCAGATGATAATCGTCGCTATCAGGCCAATCACCATCTCACGCCATTTCATAAAACCGGTTCCTGCTCTTCCAACATTTCACGCAACTGGTTACAGCGGTTAAAAAACGCTGCCTGTTGCCGGTAACCCGGTGTACCGGCCTGCGGATTTTCGACGATGAGCGCCTGGGTGGTTGGTGGTTGGGTCATGACTAAAATTTTCTGGCCCATAAACACGGCTTCGTCAATGTTGTGGGTCACGATGAGCGTGGTCAGATTCTGCTCGGCTCGTAGTTCCAGGGTCAAACACTGCAAATCTTCGCGAGTCAAGGCATCCAGGGCCCCAAAGGGTTCATCCATCAGCAGTAAATCGGGATTAAGAGCCAGGGTGCGGGCAATGGCAGTCCGCTGACGCTGGCCCCCGGAAATCTGGTTAGGATATTGACGGGCGATGTGGCTGATGCCCAGCCGTTTGAGCCAATAGTCAACGCGCTGCTCCTTGTCGGTAAACAGTTCATCCGTTGGGGCGTGTTTACCATCCGGCCCGTAAAAACGACGAATGTCCAACCCCAGGGCCGCATTGTCCCAGACGGTGGCCCAGGGCAGGAGCCCGTAATCCTGTAAAATTAAGCCGGTTTTGGGACGGGGCCGGGTAATGGGCTGCTTGTCAACCAGCAGTTGGCCGCTGGTCGGCTGGCGCAGCCCGGCCATGAGATAGAGCAAGGTACTCTTACCGCAGCCACTCGGCCCAATAATGGCCCAGGCCTCCCCTCGCCTGACGCGCCAGGAGAAGTCCTGGAAAATGGCCGCCCCCCCAGGATAGACGAAGGCGATATCGATTAGGTTGATGATGGCATTGTTTGAATCAGGCATAGAATAACGCCATTAATGCAGCATTTCGGGGCAAGAGAAGGAGCGTGAAATGTAAACCCACAGGAGGGCAAGTGACGTGAAACGTGATGATTTGAGAACGAAGTTTTGCTCCTTCACCACGACTTCAATTTAACGTATTATCATATACCAGACTTAACGCTGAAGCAAGTTCGTTGAAAAATTCACGGGTTTGTTATATAGTGTAGAAGTTTAGGACCACCAAGGAGTAAATGAGGAGCGAGGCACGCCCACGTGCCGAGCGGTGTTTGCGTGTTGAGGAGCAAAACAAAATATGAGCTTACCAAGATTTCACATCGAAGGGCATATCTATTACATCACTACGGTTATCTATCATCGCTTACCCATTTTTACCCGTCCTGCCTTTATTATCCCTCTCATCGACAGCCTCAATTTCTACCGCTACCAACAGGAATTCAAGCTCTTGGGTTACGTAATCATGCCGGACCATCTTCATCTCATTATCTGGCCCTTTGGTCAGGCAACCGTTTCAGATATTATGCGGGACTACAAAACATTTACCTCAAAACGTATCATCCGGCAAGCCAAAGTTGAGGGTATTGCAGAATGGGTAACGGCCTTTGAACAAGCGGGGAAAGAGACGGGGCGCAGTGACAATAAAGTCTGGCAAGATAGTTATTGGGACGAGAATGTGTACACTGAGCGTTTCTTACGTCAGAAGTTGAATTATGTTCATCGTAATCCGCTCCGAGCTAGCTTAGTGGAGCATCCTGGTGATTATCTATACTCCAGTTACCGGAATTATCAATTTGGCGAAGAGTGGTTGATTGAGATTGATCGAGAATGGTTTTAAGAGAGACGAGAGATGCTACCGGTAACTGAGGAGGGAGGCACGCCCTCGTGCCGGGTAGGTTCCATGCGGCTCCGTTCGCACGTGGGCGTGCAAACTCCACTGTTGAAAGAGGAGCGAGGCACGCCTTCGTGCCGAGCGAACCCAGATGTAACCCCGTTCGCACGTGGGCGTGCTCACTCCACCTGTAGTCGAAAAGCGAAGCACGCCCTCGTGCCGAGCAGGTTCGTCTGGCCCCGTTCGCGCGTAGGCGTGCAAATTCTACTAAAATACAGCCAAGCCCTACCGGGCAATGGCCGTGGCAATGGCTCGTTCTAATTCATACGCCTGCGGTGGCTTGCTCAAACAAGCCCCGGCTCCGGCCAGGCGGGCCTGTTCGACTATTTCAGGGGAGTCGTAGGCGGTCAGCATTATCACCGCTGTAGAATGATGTTCACTGATGTACCGCGTGGCTTCAAAGCCATCCATCTTGGGCATGTCTATGTCCATCAGAATCACATCAGGCCGCAAAGATTGAGACAGCCCAATTGCCTCAAGACCATTTGCTGCTTTCCCAATAACCGTACATCCTATCTGTTCCAATAACCCCTTCGTCATTTCACGGACCAGGAACTCATCATCAACAATTAAAACCTGGATACCTTTCATCAACAATCCTTGCTACTGCACGCAAGAATTTTTGGGCCTGTGCAATTAGCCCACCTTTCCGGAAGCTACAACGGGCCTTACTGGACAAAATATGGCTACAACTGCAAATTTTGGTCCAATTAAAGTCACTTGATAGCTTCCGGGACGGTTGTTTGCCTAATTGTACAGGTTGGAATTTTTGCTCAATGCAGCAGGAAGTGCTAAACAAAAAAATAACTTCGTACTTTATACCGGGCTTTCTTAGTGAAAAGTACGAAGTTATTATTAACGATAAATCCTTACTTGCTTAGTACGCGCCACGGCCTTTGAGGACGGCCGGAATGGTCTGCCACAGCAGATACAGGTCAAACCAGATACTGTAGTTGCGAATGTAATGCATATCCAACTTCACCCGCTCTTCATAACTCACATCACTCC
>DAOUMU010000477.1:0-33147 GCA_034409055.1 Anaerolineae bacterium | reverse complement strand
GACCTGACAGGTTTAGTAATCTGTCGCTATTTGTTGCCAATTTGCTACAATTTACCTGTATTATCTGGCAAATTTTCGCTAAAACCTGTCAGGTCTGGCTTTTTACCCCACAAATCCGCGTTGAACCAATAAATATTAAGGCACCCAAACCGGATCCCAGTCATTAAAAGGGTTATCGGAGAGGCTGGTCAGCACTTTAGTTTCTAAATCAATCATCCAAATTTGGCGATTATCATTGAAACTCATATCTGACCAAAAGGCGATTTTTGTACCATCCGGCGACCAGGTAGGGTGTTTGTCAAAATCCTCAACATTGTCGGTCAGGCGCACGATGGCACTGCCGTCCATATTGAGTATATAAATGTCCCCGTTGCCGGTTTCCTCTGAGACATAAGCAATGCGGTTATCCACCGGTGACCAGGCCGCGTCATATTCGGCCTTGTTCGTGCTGGTCACTCTCAGTTCCTGGCCACCCACCAAACTGACACGCCACAAGTCAAGCTGACCTTCGCCCCTGGTGACAATCTGTTCCTCTTTGTTGGGAGAGAGGGGTAACTCTGCCTCTAACTCAGTATAAAGTGACCAGCTTTCACGTGGCAATGGGCGTTGCTTCGACCCATCGGCATTCATGTAATAAATTTCCACCGCACCAGCCCGATCTGTTTTGAACAGGATTTTGTTTTGGAGTTGTTCACGAGTTAAAGGGCCAACAGGTGTGGCCGTAGGTTGGGGTAAAGGGGTTGGCGTGGCAGTGGACGTAGGTTCCAGGGTGGGGGTAGCCGTAGCGGTAGAGGTTGAAGTCGGGGTTGGAGTAGAGGTAAGGGTAGGAGTAGGAGACGGGGTAAAAGTTGGCTCAGGCGTCGGGGTATCGGTGGGCAATGGGGTAGCTGTTGGTTCAGGAGTTGGGGTATTTGTCGGCGGTGCTGGCGTCGCAGTAGGCACTACAAACTCTTGAGCAGTTTCTGGACTACCACCTTCAGCAGCTATTACCTGGATCGTAGCAGTCGGGGTCGGTGGTGTCGGTGATAACCGACTGAAAAACAAAACAAGCGCCACTAACCCGATCAACACTCCTCCGGCTAAGGCCCAAGGCCACCACCCCGCCAATAACGATTTCTCTCGGGTTTCTTGTTCGGCTGCCTCGACAGCGGCGGGCATAGGGGCGATGGCAGCCGCTATGGGCAGGGTAATGTTGGGGACTTCGGCGACTGGTGGTACTCCGGTCGGCAGTACTGGAGTAAAAGCTTTCTGTCCCTTGCCTTTATCGGGAACGACCCCTTCCCAGGCCGCCTCCAAGGCAACGGCCATACCGCTGGCAGTGTCAAAACGGTCAACCGGCTGTTTAGCCAGTGATTTTAAGATTACCTCTTCTACATCACGAGGCAGGTCGGTCTTGACCGCGCTGGGTGGGGTAGGGATTTCGCTCACATGCTTTAAGGCCACGCTAAGGGGAGACTCATCATCAAAGGGAAGCTGGCCGGTAACCATCTCATAAAGAATGACGCCCAGCGAGTATATATCACTGGCAGGTACGGCTGCGGCTGAAGAGATAGCTTGCTCTGGGGCGACATAATGAGGTGTGCCAAAGGTACTGCCAACAGTCGCCTGACTTTTGTGGGCCGGAAGCATGACCAATCCAAAATCAGTCAGGATAGATTGGCCCTCTGGGGTAATCATGATATTTGAGGGTTTCACATCACGATGAATGATGTTGAGGCCATGAGCGTAATCCAACGCAGCAGCGACATCTTTAGTAATCCTGATAATCGTATCTTTGGGTAAAAGTTCTTGTCTTTCCCGAATTTGGCGAAGTCGTATGGCTAGGTCACCGCCATCGATAAATTCCATGACCATAAAGTAGCCACTGGCATACTTGCCAAAATCAAAAATTTGCACGATATTGGGATGACGCAGGGTGGCAATCGCCTGGGCTTCGCGGCGGAATCGTTCGGTGAATTCCGGGTCCTCTTGCAGGCCCCAGTTAACAACTTTAATAGCCGCGTAACGATTGAGGTCGGCATGAAAACCCTTGTAAATACGGGCCATGCCACCTTCGCCAATAGCCTCCATAACTTCATAAGACCCCAGCGTGGTTCCTATCAAGGGGTCGTTACCAGGCATTATCCAGTAACCTCCTCAATGGGGTGGGTGGCTTTAGCATGCAAAATCTCAAGCAGGTTCGCTACAAATTGGTTAAAGCCCGTCACAAAGGCATCCAGATAATCTTTAACAATCATCTCAGCCAGGCCAATTCTGTCCAACTCATATAAAGCGACAACGTGGGGTCGAAAATCACGTAAAGAGAGATGCATCATATCATCGTCGTCGGTCAGGACCCCCCAAACCAAAGCTTTATTCTCATTATCATCTTTGGCGCTGATAAAGCGAGAGAGCGATGAGCCTCTGGCCACCCGACCTACATTTGAGAAAACCTCCTCCCCTTTAATCACTTCGTTGAGAATATCAATCCGCTGGGGAATTTCTCCCAACAATTTTAAGAGGTAGGGAGGCAGGTGGGCCATCAACTTGATAGTAGCCGTACTGGTGCTCCCCCCCTCCAAGGCGACTCGCTTATAAGCTCGCAACAATTGCCCAAAATAGTTAAGCTGAGCCAAGAGAGAACGTCTCGCCTCGGTAAATATTGCCCAGTCGGTTTGAGTTTGAGTGTCGACATAACGGCTCAAGGCACTGGCCGCATTTTGATAGTTGGTCCAAAGATCGGTAAAAGGATTACGGAAAGTAGTCGGGTATAAACGCTCACGAGGGCTGGTGGCCGTCGCATTCATCGGAATCATTAAAGATGGATTATTGACTTGAGATTTGATCAGAATATCATTGATCAGGGTATAAACCTCTTGCGCTTTTAGAGTGTTTTCAGCTCGAAATTCAAACAAGGCATCTTCTATTTTTGATGAGGGACGATATTCGTGGCCAAATTCGCAGCGGTAAAGTATCAGCCAATCGTTGATGGTTAGTTTCAGCTCAGGATGACGTTGAGGTAACAATTTGTGCAACGCATACAACGCTTTCATGTTGACGCCGGTGTTTTCAGCAGCTACTTCCAGGGTGATGTTCTGGGGAAATTTTTCTAGCGCTGTTTGAACAGGCAGTTGTAAGTGATAAGGCAACTGATGGGCTGGTTCCGGTGCAGCCAGACTATTAAAATAAGCTGCCCAGGAAATGGCCTCATTGGTTAAAATTTCGGAGAGAGCCATCCCCCAAGTACCATCAAAAAAGACGTGAGACTGGTCAAAGACTATCGAATTTTCCGTGCGGAAAATCGTTATGGCATGATCGCCGAGCCCTCGTTTCCCCCTTCTAATGTAGGCCACCGGTTTTGACCTATCTTGTTCATCCCAGTTGATGATAATCGGGGCTAATTTTAGTGCTCTTAGCTCCTGTTGAACCGTCTCAGCCCGTAATTCTCGTCGGGCTCTTTCCTGCTCTGTCCGTCCAATGGCAATGAGCTGCTCATCCAGTTTAGCCAGTGGCATATCATCACTATGGTGATTAAAAATCGCTGCCACCTGACGCCGAATAACTTGAAAGTGAGCTGGCCGTAGATAGCCACAAACCCGGTTGGCCTTGACATCATAGACCCGGCCAGTACGGTCAACTTCCAATAAGTGCCCCGCCTGATTATATAATTTACCCTCGGAGTCTGGTTGTAAGGGAGAAAAAGAGGCGTCGGGTTGTTGCGTTTCAAAGAGAAGGGGACGTCCCACATGGTCAGTGTGGCAAGCCGGCAGTAAATAGTAACGTCCTTGGAATATTAGGCCAATCTTGGCCTGCCAGAGGGGGATAGGTGTTCGATTCTCACGGTAACGTTCCGGGTCAAGTGTGGCCAGAATGGTCATCTGTTGCTGGTAGGCCGCCAATTCTTGTTCAAGCTGGCGAGTATAGGTCCGATCTAGCTGACTTTTATAAACTTCGGGTAGAAAAGCCAACCGGCTTTCTAAAAAGCGTTCAAAACGACGTCGTCGATACAGAGGATAATTTTCGTCATGCCTGGCATCTTGGCCTCGCTGATAAGGACGTTGAGCGGCCCAGGCCCGGCTCAATCGCCGAAAAGAGAGTTTGTGGCCCAGGTTGGCTTCAGCCACAACTTGCTCAAGCAAGTTCAGGTAAACACGCTCATGCCATTCGTTATACAGCAACTCATCGTATTGAAAATAAATCTGGCTGACTGCACAACCCCAGACGGCTAATTGATCCATTGGGGAGAGATTAAGACCATAGTCGGCCAAGGCTCTTTGAAAACCGATCGTTTCGTTGGCGTGGCGGGCACCATCCTCTCTCAGGGCAAATTCAAGATAAAACTGCCAGAGGCCATCAGGAAAGGCGCTGTCTATATCTTTACCGGCCAGGGCGAGCAATCTTTGATAAGCAGACAACACGGCGGCCGGGCCCGCAAAAAATGTCACATAGCGCGTTTTCGGAATAATGCTGCGAGGCAACATCTCCAGGCCCCGCAATAAGGCACTAACATCAGATTTGGCCTGGTCAGCGGGCAAGTCACGACTCCGGAGACGAACCAGGCCGCTTAAAACGAGCCCCACAATATTACCGGCCGGAATAACACTGGCTACCTCTTCTTGCAGGGCCTCAACCTCAGCAATAGAACGATTGGAATAATAGGTTAATTCTGCGGTAGAGACTGCCTCATGAATAGAAGCCAGGGTAGCCGCTGCGGCTTGACGATAAGCCTCCTGTTCAGGGGCTGTGTTTTCTGTTTCATCCGCTGTTGAGGAAGATACTGCCATTACGAAACTCCAACCTGTTTTGGCCAACAGGTTACCTGGGGACTATTAATAATGCTAGTAGGATTATAGCATATTGTTACAATTTAAGCATGTTAAAGTTTGCCTGTATACAGGTAATTGACAATTCCGATTATCAAGGGATAATACAATTGCAGGCTCAGGGAGTCCAGACTGGTTTTCAAGACAAAATGTAACAGCTCTCTTATTTCCATATCAGCACTCAAAAAGACATGCGTTCAAAATCAAAATGGTCTAGTCCGTTTTTTTTCATCTTAGTCAGCTTGATAATTTGGATTACCTTGACTTTCCTGTTTTCTTTTACCAAATCCGCTGCCTCTCAAGTCGATCCGTTTTTGTCCGTCGTCGGCTCAGCCACCGATACCTATCCGGGCTATGAAACCACCTACCATCTTGCACTTCTCAACCATACCGAACAGATTGTTTACGATGGAGTTATCACCATTACCCTGCCGGTCGGCTTTACTTACGTCCCCAGCTCTACCCTCGCTTTAGGTGAAGGTTGGCCTATGGACAGTCGCGAGCCAATTGTTGATGGACAAACCCTGACCTGGGGACCGTATCATCTACCGGCCGCTGGCATTCAAGTGCACAATCCCTATGGTATCCATACCTTGATGCACTTCTGTCAAGAAGGACCAGAACTGCATCTGGAGGGGGCTAAAATGTTGGTCGGGAATAGTGGTTATGTGAAGCAGCTCTTCTATCCCATCGATACCAGCACGACGGCCCCCAGCGACTGTGCGGTTAATTACGTCTTGGAAGCCTATGCCCGCAATCTGATCCCTATTCTACGCTTGCAGGGACATTTCGTCAATGGGGTCTGGCAAGCACCCGATCCCGGTCCCGATGGTGACTACTCTGAAATTGCCCAAGCTTATGCCAACTTTGTTTCCGGCCTACCCCGTCGAGATACCAATCCTATTTACATTGAGGTGTGGAACGAACCCGATTTGTGGATTGAGTGGAGCGGTGCTCCCAATCCCACGGAATATGCTCGCTTTTTTGTGGCCGTTTCTAAGGCCATCAAGCAACTGGGTGACGCCCGCATTCGAGTCATCAATGGCGCCCTGACCCCAGGTAATACCGCTTTTCTGAACCAGATGCTCCAGGTAGCCGGTTTCAAAGCGGCTTTTGACGTTTGGTCCAGTCATTGCTATCCCCATAACCACCCACACTCTTACAATAACCACAACGGTACGGCCCGTTATGGTACTTATGCCATTGACTGTTACACCCAAGAGTTGGCCTTACTCAATTATGATGGTCGCTCCAATGTAAAAGTGATGCTGACCGAAACCGGCTATGAATTGGGTGACAATACTTTTGGCTTTGAAGGCTTTACCCCAATTAATGAAACCAACCGGAGCAATTATATCTCAGGGGCCTTCGCCACCTACTGGCAAAACTGGCCAGAAGTTGTGGCCGTGACCCCCTTTCAACTCGTTGATACGTCCGGTCACTGGGTCCGCTTTGATTGGATTTATCCTTATCCACCCTATCCCAAGCATCCTCAATTTGATGCTGTCGCCGCCCTGGCCAAACCCGAGGGGGAGTTACAGCCCCACGGCTATCAAATCATCTTCAAAGCCAAGGTTGATCCTGAAGTGAAACCTGGCCTCTACACCAGCCAGTTAAGCGGTAGCGAGCGTAATGGCCATACGGTTTTTGTGACCGAGGCTGCCCCGGTGCGGGTTTACGAACCCGGTACCCTCCGGTTCACTTACTTGCCGATTATAGTTTCTACGCCTCGAGATAATCAATGGTACTACTCCTCAGTACCTCAGACGACACCACCTGGCGCTATTGTGCCCACTGCTTTTCTAAAATCAACCGGCGAAAATGTAACACCTCTGACCCCAGCCACCGAACCCTCATCCCTGACCTTGGCTGGCAAGCCACGGGCGATAGCCGTGGCTGAAAAGGTCGGCCTGGGCGCTGTTCTTTTAGCCGATGGCCGCCTGGAAATCATCGACCTGGTCAGCCGTCAATCCAAAGGTACCGTTTTTATAGGACATAACCCCCAGGCAATTATCGCCGACGCGCCCGGCACAGCCCACGCTTACGTGTCGTTGGAAGATGAACTGGTCTTGGTTGACTTACAAACTAAAACAGTGGTCAATCAGCTACGCAAGTTGGGCCGGTGGCGGGGTATGGCATGGGATGCGGCTACCCAGCGCCTGTTTGTGGCCGATGCCAAACACGAACGCCTGCTGGTCTTGAGCGATGATCTGTTCCAACAGTTGGCCGTAGTGTCACTCGACCAGCAACCTGACCAACTCATTTTCGACCGGGCTACCCGCCACTTGTATCTCTCCTTTCCGGCTGTATCACAAATAGTCGCTGTTGATGCCGACAGCCTGGTCGTTACCGACCAAAACTCATTGATGGGCGGGCCGATTCTTGACCTGGCCTTTGATGCCAAACGGAATCGGCTGTATGCGCTCAGCGCCTTGGCTCCAAATTATCGCGGTATCACCGTCTGGCAAACTCCTACCCTCAATCAAATTGCCCTGGTGGCCGGGGCTGGTGACTTTCCCTTGCACACCGCCTCGACTCTCGCTTTAACCCCCGCTGGTGACTTGCTGACCCTGGAAACAACAGGCCTGTGGCAAATCGCGCCCGAGGACTTTATCGTGAAAAACATCTATCCGGGTAACCATTCGACTCCAGCCGGTGAGTTGACGGTTGATCAGAGTCGTAAAACGATCTACATGTTGGAGCCCTTATCACACCTGCTCAGGATTTACTGATGTCTCACAGAGCCGAGATTAGGCCACAAGCCTGGCGTTGGGCCAGCGGTTGGTCAATAGCTATCTTGCTTCTCAGTTGCCTGCCATATATCATCGCCGCTCGGATCGCGCCGGAGGGGTGGCAATTTGCCGGTATTCTGGTTAACCCCTTTGATGCTCACTCTTATATGGCCAAGATGCAGCAGGGGGTTGAAGGTAACTGGTTATTCCATTTAACCTACACCCCGGAACCGCACGAGGGCGCTTTTATCTTTACCTTTTATCTGGCCTTAGGACACCTGGCTGCTTTAACCGGTCTCCCCCTTATCTGGATTTTTCACCTGGCTCGGTTGGCTGCCGGGTTTTGCCTGCTATTGGTCGCCTTTCGTTTCATCGCTCAGGTGACACCGCATCCATATGAGCGACGGTTGGCTTTTGTTTTGCTCATCAGCGCTTCCGGTTTAGGTTGGTTGGGGGCCATCTTCGGCGCATTTCCGATTGACCTGTGGGTCCCCGAAGCCTTTGTGCCCTACAGTCTCTATGCCAATCCTCACTTTCCGTTGGGGATGGCGCTTATGCTGATTATTTTTCAACGAGTCGCCTGGCCTACCGCTTCCGAGGCACCAGGCACCACTCCTCACCCACCTCAAAATCCCCCATCCCCCATCCCCAATTCCCAATCTGTTTTATGGGCCGGCTTGGCTGCTCTGGCTTTAGCCTTGATCTTACCCTTTGCGCTGCTCACCGTTTGGGCTATTCTGGCCGTATTTTTAAGCTGGCTCTACGTGACCCGCCGTCGCTTGCCCTGGCCTCAAATTTGGCCTACACTTGGCGTCGGCCTGTTTTCAGCGCCTGTTATCGCTTACGATTACTGGCTCTCGGTCACCCATCCAATTATGGCCGGTTGGTCTGCTCAAAATGTCACCACCGCACCGGCGATTTTAGATTTCCTGCTTGGCTATGGATTGCTTGGTCTCCTGGCAATGGTAGGGGGATGGCTGATTGTGCGTAGTAATCGAGACAACCCGAAGTTGGGCGAGGGGTTGGTTTTACTGTGGGCAGTCGTAACGGTGATCCTGGTTTACCTGCCTTTTGATTTACAGCGGCGACTGATTAACGGCTTGCACGTTCCCGTGTGTATCCTGGCTGCCATCGGCTTAACACGCTGGTTGGGCCACAGCCGGTTAAAATTAAGCCACCGTCGCTTGATAACCAATGGTGTGGTTACCGTGGGGGCGTTGGGGACCCTCTTTGTTTGGAGCCTACCCTTAATCGGGATGTTACAACCGCCCACCGAGTCAGGAACAACGGCTTTGTTCTTGTTGCGTCAAGAAGAGGTAGAAGCTCTCATCTGGCTGCGTGAAAATAGTACAGCCGGCGATGTCATTCTGGCCTCACCCCGCCTGGGCATGTTTGTCCCCGGCCAAACCGGAGCCCGGGCTTTTTATGGCCATCCGTTTGAGACCATCGAGGCCGAGACTAAAAAAGCGATGGCCGAAGCTTTTTATCGGGGCGAAATTGAGACCGTCTCGCCCCCGGTCGATTTCATTATTTACGGCCCTTCCGAGCGGGCCTTGGGCCAGCCAAAGCATTTATCGGATTATAAGATTGTCTTTACCAAAAATGATTTGTTGATTTTAAAACCTTAGACGTTAAACGTTCTAACTTACCAACTTGCAAACTTTAGGTGACGAACATGCAAAAATTGGAGGTTGCTTCCTCGATGATTGGCACTTTTCTCTTGGGTCTGGTAGCTATTATGCTGCTTTCAGCCGGGCAGACCTCGCTGAAATTCGGACTGAATGTTATTGGCGGTGTTAGCCTATCGGATGGTGTGGCCGGTTTGTTTAGACTGTTTCAGACCCCCTGGGTGGTCGTTGGCTTCGGCTTATACGGCCTGAGTTCTGTGCTCTGGCTGGATGTTTTATCCAAGCTGGATTTCAGCCTGGCTTTTCCTATGGTTGGCTTAACTTATGTTTTTACCCTGCTGATCGGTCGTTTTTTCTTTGGCGAGACCGTCGGTTGGGAACGGATGCTGGGCGTGGCTTTTATTGTAGGCGGTATTTTCTTTTTGGTCAGGAGTGGTAATTCGGGCTAAGAACGGACATTTTCATGGTATAATTGTTGATAAGTTGTCCTTCAAACATCTGAATGTTTGTAGATAAGGAGTGCCTCGTGCTCCCCAACCAATTTCATAGGAGTTGTGCCTATGGCTTCGTCGCTGCCAGCCAAACCTGACCGGGCCAATACCGCCCTCACTCCAAAAAGCGACTTCTTTGGCCGCGATGACATCCTGCGCGAGGTCGAACGCAGGTTGCACCGGCCAGGTGGCAAGGCCATTGTGCTCTACGGCCAACGGTATATTGGTAAGACCTCTATCCTGCTACAATTACAACGTCGTCTGCCCTCACCACCTTTTGTCCCTATTTACTTCGACCTGATGGACAAAGCTCGCCTGTCTCTGAGCCAGGTTCTCTACGAACTGGCCCGCCTCACGGCCATCGCGGTCGGTTTGCCTCCTCCGGACAAGGCCGATTTTGAAGCGGACCCCGCTGCCTTTGACCACCTTTTTTTGCCGCAGCTTTACCAGGCCCTGGGTGACGAGCGCCAGATGGTCTATTTGTTGGATGAGTTTGATGTGCTCGACGTGGCCGATCAGCAAGATTTGCCAGAGACGGCTGCGGCTCAAGCTTTTTTTCCCTACTTGCGTCAATTGATGACGAGCCAAACTCGCCTTAACTTTATCTTTGCGGTCGGGCGACGCATGCGAGACTTGTCGACGAACTTCCTGGCCACCTTTAAAGCCGCCGACGCTTACCCGGTCTCGGTGCTCCAGCCCGAGGCAGCCCAGGCCTTAATTCTGCGGATGGAGCAGGAAGGCTTTTTACACTACGAAGAAGCAGCGCTTAAGCATATTCTGACCCTGACTCGGGGTCACCCCTATCTGACCCAACTGATCTACCAGCACCTCTTGCCCTACACCCTTGATCAATCCCCAGGTGAAGACATCCCCACCATTACCGTCGAGGATGTCGAAGTCGTTGTCCCGGCTGTGTTAGAGGCCGGTCGAAACACCTTTCAATGGATCTGGGACGGCTTGCCCCCGGCCGAGCGTATCGTCTGCTCGGCTATGGCCGGTCGCACCCAAGCGGACCCTGTCTTTAGCGAAGATGATCTCAGCATCGCTTTGCAAGAGGCCGGGATACAGATTCTGGTCAAGGAGTTGGACCTGGCCCCCCAGACCCTGGTGGATTGGCAAATGTGGGAACGGATGGACACAGGCTACCGCTTCTTTGTGGAATTATTCCGCCGCTGGGTGGCCAGATATCGTCCGTTGGATAGCGTCAAGGATGAACTGAACCGCCTCAACCCCGTAGCTGATAACCATTACCAGGCAGCGCTCGATTCCTTCCAGCAGAACGACAACGAACAGGCCATGGCCCGGGTACGCCAAGCCCTGGAACTCAACCCGAACCATGTCAAGGCACGTTTGCTGCTGGGGGCTATTTTGCGAGCAGATAACCGCCTGCCCGAGGCGATTGCCGAGTTCAAAGCGATCTATCAATTCGATAAACGTAGAGGTCGCTTTGAACTACTGCGAACTCTACTGAAACACGCCGAAGATCTGGAAAAGGCAGGGGATGAGGCCAGCGCCCTGGTTATATACGACCAGGTGTTGGCCCTTGCCCCCGGCGAGCAAACCGCCCAAACTCACCGGACGGCCTTATGGACCAAGCAAGGTGACCAGGCTCTGGCAGCGGCTGATTTCGAGACGGCGATTGCAGCTTACCAACAGGCCGGCGCGGCTGAGAAACTGGCCGAGGCCAAGGCCCAAAAGCGCCGGATGGAGATCGAACAGGCCGCTCAAGCCGCCAAAACGTATGAGAGCCAGGCCGACTGGGCCAAAGCTGTCGACACTTACCGCCAGTTGGTTGAACTTGATTCCCCAGGCGAGTGGCAGCAAGCCCTCCGGCGGGCGGAGGAGGAACTGTGGCTGACCGAGCGTTATGCTGAAGGGGTTGGCTATATCCAACAGAAGGCTTGGCAGAAAGCCCACCCGGTCCTGGCTGAGGTGATCAGCCGGCGTTTTAACTATAGAAATGCGGCCGACTTGCTCGTTTTGGCCATCCGGCGCAGTCAAGGCCAACCCGACCGGGTCAGTTTTTCGCGCCGCTCCGTTTATTTAGCCCTCATCGGTGGTGTCGCTTTCCTCCTCCTGATCCTCCCCGGTCTGTTCATATATGACCAATCTCAGATGCGAACTCAGGCCACCGCGGCTGCCGTCGAGATGGCGGACTACCTGGCTACGCAGGCCACCGCCGCTGAAATGGACGCCGCCAACCGTCTGGCGGCTCAAGCTACCGCTGACACCCTCGAGATGAGGAGCCGTTTGGCTGCCCAGGCCACTGCGGCCGAAGTGGAAGCGGCCAACCGGGTAGCCGCTCAAGCGACCGTGGCCGCTATAGAAGCGGCCACGCGCCTTGCCGCCGCGGTCAGTACCCAACAGGCCGAATTATATGCTCAAGCCACCGCCACCACCGGGGCCCAAGCGACTGCTACAGCCGGCGTCCAGGCAACTGCCGTAGTTGGCGCTCAAGCCACGGCGGTGGCCATTCAAGCCACGGCCACGCATGCCACTTTGGTGGCCAAATTTTACGAACCAAATGACAGCCCGGAGGAGGCGGCCCTCATCAGCAACGGGATACCACAAACCCATAGCCTGGTGCCAAGCGGGGACGTCGATTGGATCAAGTTTGTCTTGAGCACCGAATCAGCCGTGTTCATCAAAGTCTCCCCCAGTAGCTTGCTCGATAACTTGGATGTCGGCCTATATGACGACGATGAAAACCTGATTGAAAGTTATACTGCTTCTTTGGAAGATTTACAGATTAATCTGACTTGCGATGGAGAACCGTTGCTGGCAGGAACGTACTACCTGGAAGTCGAGGCCGGCTTTGTTAACAGTATTATCGACGCTTATGACATCACGGTGACGGTCGAACCGTGTTCGACGGGGGCTACACCAGGATTCTCTCAATGATATCTAAAAGATTGAAAAACTATCAACCGAATGAGAAATTGAACGCAATCCTGGCCGAGCTACGTCATCACTAGCTGGCCGAGCGTCTTATTGGACCCATCCCATCTTCTAACTTGTAATATGTTAGCCAAATTAAAACCCCACCACTCCCCCTTATTACTCATACTGGCCGCCGTATTGAGCCTCTTCTGGCCGACCCTGCTTCATCCCGACCACATCTTAGTGCCCACTTTTAGTCGCTTCTCCGATACCATGGTCATCCATTGGCCAAAAGCCTACCTGATGGCCCAAAGCTGGCAGGCAGGTGAAGGATTGCCCCACTGGACGCCTCTCATCCTGAGTGGTATGCCCCTGGCAGCCAACCAGTTGGCGATGCTCTCTTATCCTCCGGCCTGGCTTTTTTTGATCTTACCCATCGAGCCTGTATTTAATCTGCTTTTCATTGGCCATCTACTGCTGGGTGGCTTTGGCGTTTATTTCCTGCTGCACAAAGCCCATCGTCTCTCGCCGGGAGCGGCGCTATTGGGCAGCCTGACTTTTGCCCTCAACGGCAAATGGTTGGCCCACGTCGCCGGAGGCCACGTCAGTATGGTCGGAGCCATCGGCTGGATGCCGTGGACTTTGTTTGGGCTACATATGCTTCTGCAAGAGACGTTGCCCATACGTTCTGCAGAAGAGGAGCAGAAAAAAAGTCCCCCCTACTCCTCCGCCCCCTTGCTAGCTTGCTCAGAATGGATTTTGCTGGTGGCTATATCCCTGGCCATGCAGATCACCACCCATACCCTGTTGCTAATTTATACAGTTTATTTGCTGGCAGCAATAGTAGTCTGGCACTTTGGCCGATGGATCATTGAACGAACCCACGGGACAAGTGTGGGTGAATGGCCTCTAATCGTTCGCTCACACTTGCCCTATGGATTCGCTTATTCGCTCATTCGCCTATTCGCTATTCCCCTTCTCGCCGGATTATTAGGAGCGACCCAATTGCTGCCCTTGCTAGAGTTAACCCGGTTTAGCAATCGAGCCCTCAGCCTGAGTGAAGCGGCTGACTTTGCCGTATCCCCGGTTCAACTGCTGATCGGCCTATTTCTGCCCTCTGCTCAGGGTGGCCACGAGCTTGTTATTTATCTAGGCTTGGTACCGTTACTGCTGGTCCCTTTGGGGCTGAGCAGGAAAAATCACTGGACCTGGTTTTATGGCCTGCTGTTTGTCTTTACCATCCTGTTTGCCCTGGGACCAAGCACCCCGGTGCACAGCCTGTTTTACCATCTGGTACCCGGCTTCCGCTGGGTACGGACACCGGCCCGCATGTTCTTCGTGGGGGCCATCGCGACGGCCGCGCTGGTTGGCTTTGGGGTTGACCGGTTGCAGCAAGTTCGTTGGTCCCCCTCGGTCAGCAGGTGGTTAACCCGCTTCACCGTCGCCCTGAGTGGACTGGCTTTGATGGTCGGCTTGGGCTTGGCCATTGGTTTTGGCCAGATGGGGCGGGCTCCGTTTGCCCTGGCCATTTTTATGCCGGTGGGTTTGAGCCTGATTTTACTCCGGGGTCAGCGTATCATCTCGGCTCCCCTGGCCACTGCCCTGCTGGGTGTTATTCTGTTCCTGGATTTAGCCTTGTTTGATATGTCAATGATGCGCTTTGTGCCCCTGGACGAAGCCCTGGCCCCAGGTCGTCCGGCGGCTGAATACTTGGCTGAAAAGTGGCCGTCTCCCGAAACTTTAGCCGTCTCAAACCCAACTCAACTGCCTGGCCCCTTTCGCATTTACTCGCCCAGTTACAGCCTGCCGACCCAAACCGCCGTTGCCGCCGGTCTTCACTTGGCCGATGGCGTGGAACCGGTTCACCTGGCGATCTATGACCAGTACATGGCCCGGGCCGGGGGGTATGGCGATGCCAGTTTTAGCGTCACCATTCCCAATTTTGGGGAGGGTCCGCTCGAGTCAGCCTTGCAAGAGACGGAGCCCAATTTGAAATTGCTCGGTTTACTCAACGTGGTCTACCTGGCCTCAGCTTTTCCCATGGATTGGCCGGGCTTAACCCTGGAGACAAACGTCGAAGGAACATTGATCTACCGTAATGAGCAGGCCTTGCCCCGGGCCTGGGTCGCTCATCAAACCATCCCCGCCGAGGTCGATTGGCTGGCTCAACTGGAGCACCTGCCCAATTTAGCCAACGTGGTTATCGTTGAAAGCGATATGGGGGAAGCGGCCGAAACGGTGATGCCCGGAAGCGAGGCAGCCAGTGCAGCCAGCCTGACTACGATCACCCATTACTCAGCCGACTCAATTGAAATCGAAACGGAAATTACAGCACCGGGCTGGCTGGTTTTGAGTGAAATCTGGTATCCCGGCTGGCAGGCCATTGTCAATGGCACCTCTCAGCCGGTTGAAAAGGTCGACGGCCTGCTCCGTGGTCTTTATCTGAACCAGCCGGGGCAGCATCAAATCAAGCTGGTCTATCGCCCTCAGAGCATGGTGTGGGGTAATTGGATTTCGGGGCTAACCGCCGGCTTGATAATTTTGGGCGGTGTCTTTCAGGGCTTAAAGAAACATATCTCTTGACACCTGACCCCTACGACGACTACTTTCCCGCCAGCAAATCGAGGCGCTCCTGGGCCACCACCAAAAAAGGGTCTTCGGCCAACAGTATCTCATAGACGCGCCTGGCCTCGTCAAAACGTTGTTGCCCCTCATACAACCGGGCCAGGGCCAACCAGGCTTTAGCTTGCCGGGGCCCCACCCCAATCCGCACCAGTTGCGGAGCCAGATCATTGGCCCCAGGACGGCCATAAATCGTGACCTCGATATTCTCCGCGGTAGCGTGGGGCAAAAAGCCACGCCCGTAAGCCGCTTCAGCCGCTCGCCAGTCACCTTGCTGCTCATACAGTTGGCCCAGGTAATAGTAAGCCTCACGTTGATCCAGAAAAACGGCCGTTTTGAGCAGTTTTTCGGCGGTGGCCTCGTCCCCCTGTTGCCACTTGACCCGTCCCCATAAGAGATAATCCTGCCCGGTTTCGGGGTTGGGATCGAGTAGGGCGCTGGCCTGTTCGGGTTGTCCCCGGCTCAGATAAAGTTCGGCTAACACCATTAGAAACTGTTCCCTGGTAGTAGCGGTCACCGGTCCGATCAACGCTTCGACCTCATCAAAATCCTCCTGGGCCAGGACTATATTTACTTGTAGCCATTTTGGATCTAATGTCTCATCAGGCGGTGTCTGCTCAACCACTGCCGCCACAATGTCGGGCCATTTTTCGGCCCGAGCTGGCGAAGCCTGCCAAAAGCCGGAGGCGGCCAGACTCGGGGCCAGTAATAACGCCTGTCCATAAGCGGCTTTGGCTTGCGCCCAATCCCCCGCCTGCTCGTAAAAATAGCCCAGGTTGACCCAGTAGAGAGGCGCTTCCTCGGCCACAATCGTACGCTGCAACGTATCAATCGCCTCAGCTTGCTGCCCTTGTTGCCAAAGCAGGCCGGCCAGGTTGGCCGAGTTAAGGCCCAAAATGGGCTCTTGCTGTAAACCGGTCTGATAATGGGTAACGGCCGCTTGCATAAGATTCCGGTCACCGGTTTGATCCGCCAGCCGGGCCTCGAGCAAGGCCAGGCGAAACGTGCGCAAGGTTAGATTGGGGTCGAGCGTATGGGCCCGGCTGGCCTGGGCCACCGCTGCGGATAGATTGCCGCTCCCTTCTTCTTGAAAGCTCTTTTGAAAACGAAAGTCGGCCAGGGTAATCCAGCCAAAGCCAACCGCATAGACCAGCAAAATGACCAGGGCCAGAGAAGCCGTGTACGGCCGCCGGGTCGGGGAGGCGGTCTTGACCAGGGGACCGACAATATAGGCCAGCACTGCCAGGATGACCAGGACATTAGGCGTAGCTGTGTAGGTATCAACCAGTAATTGCGCGGCCAAGCCGACCAAAGCCGCCCCCCCGGCCACCAATCTCATCCGACCGGCCGGGTCGGCTGTTTGACGCCAGCGTTCTCGCCAGGCCCGGCCAATCATCAAGTAAAAATATCCGCCTACCATCAGACCAATGAGGCCCAGTTCTGCCGCCGTATTGAAGTAGATACTATGGGCGGTGGCAATTTGCCAGCGAGGCAGGCTGGCCTCATTCAGACGCAGTAAGGCTCTACCAAAATTGGCCGGCCCTGCGCCAGTCACGATGTTGTCCTGGAAAACGGTCACGGCTGCCTGCCACAAGGTAAATCGAAATTGGGTGCTGTGAACGCGGTTGACAAAGCTACTTTGCAGCCAGAACAGTCCGACGCCTACGATCACTACGCCTCCTACAATAATAATCGTGCGCTGCAGCGGGCGTAGTCGAGACCAATAAACCGTTAAATCGGGCCAGCCCCGACCCATAACCTTCAACCAACCCAGGACGGCCACCGTCAGGGACACGCCCAAAGCCAATACCCCGGCCCGGGAGAAGGTTAAAATTTGGACTAAAAAGGCTAAAACTAACCAGAAGATTAAAGCCTGGCGATTTTCATTTCTACGTGGCAGGCTGATGACCAAACCAATGGCCGGGGGGATGAGCAAAGCCAGATAGGCCGCTAACGGGGTCGAACCATTGAGGGTAATGGCCAGACGATAGATGCGGGGCGGAATAGGCTGGCGCCAGCCGCCGATTTCCCACCAACCCTGGGCAAAATTGGCGAACACAGGCGTACCCACATACCAGGCCATAAATTCGATCAGGCCGACCAGGCAAACCACCGCCGAAGCCATGTAAAAGGCCCAGGTCAGCCTGGCAGTCCAGCCCCGGCGCAGCAGATCAACCAGCAGATAAAAGCCTAACACGTGGACGATGGAAAACCAGATCGACTCCAGACTAAAACGGGGGGACTGGCCCCAAACAGCACTGACCAGATTGACAACCAGGTACAGGGCCATGGCCAGATCCAGATAAGTATGCGGTAAGCCTTCCCTTTTTCTCAGTTTGGCCAGCAACCAAATGCCTAATAAGGCCGTCACCACAATTTGGTTGAGGACACGTAAGGAAAAATTAAGCTGACTGTAGAAGGTGCCGCCGATAAAGGTAAAATAAACAATGATCCCCAGCAGGGCTAAATCTCGTTTGGTCAGTTTCATCAATGATCCTCAATTCTGTTCTCTGGCCATTTACCCGTAGCCATCACGTACAAATATTTCTGCACCGGCCGAGTCGTCTGAGAGGGCAGTGGTTGTTTCTCAAGTCTAATTAGATTTCGCTTCTGAAGCATCGTTTCAAATTCTGCTTTGCCAAAAAGCTGGTAAGGTAAATCAGGAGGGATACCCAAAGCCCGGTGGCTTTGCCGTTCGGTTAAATCCAGGCTGGTTTCGTCGACGCCGGGCCGATTGAACTCCTCGATGACGATCAGTTTATGGCAGGTGACGCGGACGGCTTCGTCCAGGAGACGGTGCGGATCCCGGCAATGGTGCAGCACATAAAAAAGGAGTGAAATATCGAATTGGTTTTCGGTAAAAGGCAGGGTGTGTCCATCGTAAAGCTGGAGGGGCACGTTAACTTCGGGCAGGCGTATATCCTGCACGTCGACCCCGGCAAACGTCAGGTGGGGATTGTGCCGCATCACGTGCCGCAAGGCCAGGCCCGGCCCGACGCCAATGTCCAACACCGACCTGGCCTGGGCCAGATGGGGTTGGTAGCGCCGGTGATAGTCGCTAATCTCATACAGGGCCCGGGCTAATAGGGGGTTGAGCGGCATGTCGTGGATGATATCTTCCATCCGTTGGATGTAGGTCTGGTCGTAATCGTCGATCTTTTCGACCAACTCGGTCAAAGTCACCCGGCCAAACAAGGGGTGGGTGACGATCTCGTGGCACCAATCCCGTGCATTTTCCAACAGGGCCACCATTTTCCGGCGACAGCGAGCATAAGTCTCAAAAGCCCCAATATATTCGGTGGGAGACCGGTTTGTTTCCAGGGGTCTTGGTGTGGGGACAACCGGGGGCAACGAGCATCGCTCCTGGCCGGTGCTGCCCTGCAAACGGATGTGGGCGTGCCACGCTTCCACGTCACGCAGGTGGCAAATGATCTCGCCCAGCGACCAACCACTTCTCTCTTGACGCCAGGCCAACTGTTCGGGTGAAGCATTTTTAACCAGGTATTGGATAACGTCGAAATTCTGTTGCAGTTTGCGGTACATGGTAAGATCAGATAGCTCCGTCCACCAGGCCGGGCTGGGTTCTGCAGCCGGTCATAGGTAATTATAGAGACGTTATCGGTTGCGTACAAGATGAGGCTTAAACTATAAAAGGCCACCAACCGTAACTGATCGGTGGCCTTTATTGTGGTCAAAAGCTACCACTGAAGCAGGAAATAGTTAATTCTTGAGGATGAGGGGGAGGTAGGTGGGCTTATTAGTTTGTTAGCCCCAAGATGGACCACGCCATCGGCGATGGTCGTCGTACCCCCTCACCACAAATACTCTACCGTGTTTTCCATTTCTTCAGCGGACATAATCTTATGCATCCCCATCACTAGGACAGAGGACTTGCTTTACTGTTTTCCCAGGTGACATTGCGATAAATCTTATCCAGCGGTATCTCTACCTGAATCGGTTGAAGCGTTAAAGTATCGCTCATTTTGGTTAAGACTCGCAATTCCCACCGTTTCTAGTCTATCCGCCTGAAATACTCTACCCGAACCTGATAGTGAGCTTCTCGAAATTATATCCGAAATTGGTTTCATTCCCCAATCTGGTGTAGCTCTCAGAGATACCCCCAGCTCCCATAGCGACGAGTGACGTACCCCGTGAAAGGCCGGTTATGATGAAGAACCGAAAGTAGCCCACAACCCCATCTTCTTCCCTAAATCTCACCTTGATAAATTCCGGGAAAATGTCCAGAATAGTAGTATTATAGTACTATACTAACTCGCTCAACTATATCCGATCAAAATTCAAAATTCATTTAAATTTCATGTGAGTTTAATTAGAATTTCGTTAAATTGGTTAGAATACTTCTCGGATTTGACAATGATTTCGCGATCCATTTCAGCAATAAATTTGTGTGTGCTATTCGTGATAGATACATAGTCATCCTCAGAGAATTGATTTAGAGATTTCTTGGAGAAAATTCAGGGATTTTGGAGAGGATACGTTCAATCAATTGGGCTGTTGGTTATCATTATAGTCCAATACTTCATTCACTCCCCCACCCCCCTGCCACCTTGCTACTTTGCTACTCTGCGACCCTGCCCCTCTTTCCCATTTCCGCCTTTTGTGCTAAAATCCACGACCAACATTTGAAACCACATTGGGGTGGTTGCAGCACAGCGGGTAGCCTCCCCAAATTTTTTTACGGCAACAACCTGGGGAGTTGTCGGGCGACATTCAAGCCATCAGGGAGAATGATGGCCCGACGATATATGAAATGTGAAACAGGATGCGGGATACGGAATGTGGGATATGAGATGTGGGGTGTCTGAGAAAACCCCACCTGTTACGCTTCTCGCTCCACGCGCTACGCTTCTCGCTCCACGAATTTTTCATCAGAGGGGAAGACATCATGTACAGAACACATACCTGCGGACAACTACGCCTTGAAGACGAGGGACAAGCGATCACTCTGTCCGGTTGGGTCCACCGCCGGCGTGACCACGGCGGTCTGATCTTCATCGACTTGCGAGACCGCTGGGGTTTAACCCAGATTGTGTTTGACCCCAATATCAGCTCCGAAATGCACGACGCCGCTCACGCTCTGAGAAACGAGTACGTGGTGCAGGTTGAGGGCCGGGTCCGTCGTCGGCCGGCCGGGCAGGAGAATCCCAAACTGGAGACTGGCGATATCGAGGTCGAAGGAAAAGTCTTGAAGATTCTCAATCGGGCTAAAACGCCACCCTTTGACATCAACAAAGAGACAACCGTGGATGAGGCCATCCGGCTGCGCTACCGCTACCTGGACCTGCGCCGCGAGCGTATGCAGGGTAATGTCATGCTCCGCCACAACGTGAATCACCACATCCGCAATTTTTTGACCGACGAAGGCTTTGTCGAAGTGGAAACCCCCATCTTGTTCAAAGCCACTCCGGAAGGAGCCCGGGATTACCTGGTGCCCAGCCGCGTCCACCGGGGTAAGTTTTACGCTTTACCCCAAAGCCCGCAACAACTCAAGCAGTTGTTGATGATCGGCGGTTATGATCGCTATTTTCAAATTGCTCGCTGCTTTCGGGATGAGGACCAACGGGGTGACCGCCAGCCGGAATTTACCCAACTGGACGTGGAGATGAGCTTCGTTGACCGGGAAGACGTCATGGACGTGATCGAGCGACTGATGATTAGCATGATCGAAGCGAACAGCCCCTTGCCGATTCTGCACAAACCTTTCCCCCGCCTGAGCTACGAGGAGGCCATGGCCCGCTTTGGCCGGGACAACCCCGACATCCGCTTTGGCCTGGAGTTAAGTGATATCAGTCAAATTGTGGCCGATAGTGGCTTTAAAGTTTTCAGCAGTACCGTTGCTTCTGGCGGCCTTGTCAAAGGCATCAACGCCAAGGGATTGGGCCATTACAGCCGCAAACAGCTTGATGACCTGACCGATTTTGTCAAAGAGTTTGGAGCCAAGGGACTGGCCTGGTTGGTGGTGGAAAAAGATGAGTCTGCTGAACAGAAAGGCGTGGCTGGCCGTTCTTCCTTTACCAAATTCCTCTCTCCCAAACAAGTCTCGACCATTATCAGCCAGCTTGAGGGTGAGCCGGGAGACCTGCTCCTGTTTGTGGCCGACCAACCGGCCATCGCCAACGAGTCAATAGGCCGTTTGCGCTTAGAATTGGGCGACCGGCTGGGCCTGCGCGACGACAACGTTATGGCCCTGTGCTGGATCATCGATTTTCCCTTCCTGATGTGGAATGAGGAGGAAAATCGCTGGGACCCCAGCCACCACCTCTTTACCGCCCCTATGGACGAAGATATTCCCCTGCTGGACGTCGATCCGGGCCAGGCGCGGGGTAAGCAGTATGACCTGGTCTTAAACGGGAACGAAATCGCCGGGGGCAGTATCAGGATTCACCAACGCGATTTACAAGAGAAGGTCTTTGGCCTGATTGGTCTGGATATGGCCGAGGCCAAGGATCGCTTTGGGCACATGCTAGAGGCGTTCGAGTACGGTACCCCACCCCACGGTGGCATTGCGGCCGGTCTCGACCGGATCGTGATGATCTTGGCCGGAGAGCCGAACATCCGCGAGGTCATCGCCTTCCCCAAGAGCCAAACGGCCACCGATTTAATGGCCGACGCCCCGACGGATGTGTCTGAACAACAGTTGCGCGAGTTGCATATCAGGTTGCGCTAATCCTTGACAATCTATTTACCCCTGGGAAAAATGGGCATCTCCCCCCTATTAACGCGGTGAGCGTTGGTGATGATGGTGCTATCGGCGGCCTGGCGGAAAATGACGTTCAAGCGGGTGACCGGTACCACGCCGCTGGCAATCAAATCGTGCAGGACGTTGCCCGCCCCGACACTGGGTAACTGGTCGGCATCGCCCACCAGCAGCAGGTGGCTGGCCGGGTGGACGGCCTTGAGCAGGTTGTTCATCAAAATTAAATCCACCATCGAGCATTCATCCACAATCAGCAAGTCACATTCCAGCGGGTTATCCTGGTTGCGCTGAAACTTAAAGCCCTGGCTGGGGTCCACTTCCAGCAGGCGGTGAATGGTTTTGGCCTCCCAGCCGGTGCTTTCGGCCAGCCGCTTGGCGGCCCGGCCGGTCGGCGCGGCCAATAGGGCCGTTTTTCCCTTGCGGCTCAACAGACTCAAAATAGCCTGAACCGAACTGGTTTTGCCTGTGCCCGGCCCACCGGTCAAAATGCTGATCTTGCTGGTCAGGGCCATCTGCACGGCCTGGCGCTGGCGTTCGGCCAGGGTGAAGCCATCTTTTTGCCTCGTGGCCAGCCAGGCAAAGGCTCTGTCCCAATTGACGCTGGCAAACCCGGCCAGGCGACTGCCCCGAGTCGTCAACAATTTCTTGACCTGCCGCGCCACGCCAACCTCGGCGTAGTAGAAGGGGGGCAGGTAAACGGCCTCGATCGATTTTTGATTTGCGATTTCCGATTTTGGATTTTCAGAGGCAATCGCCTCGATTTTAATCCGGTCCTCTTGGCGGAGGACCTCGATTTGGGCTTCGACCTGTTCCGGCTTGACGGTTAGAATTTTGACCGCTGCCTGAACCAGGTGATCACGGGGGGCAAAGACGTGTCCCTGGTCGGCCAGTTGGTTGAGGGTGTACTCGATGCCGGCCGACACTCGCTGGGGCGCATCGGCCTCAATGCCGATGTTGCGGGCGATTTTGTCCGCCGTCAAAAAACCGATGCCGAAGATGTCCCGGGCCAGGCGATACGGATCATTTTTGACGACCTTGATTGAGTCGTCGCCGTAGGTTTTGTAAATCTTGACGGCCAAATTGGTACTGACCTGGTGGCTCTGCAGAAAGAGCATAATCTCCTTGATCTGCTTCTGGGCTTCCCAGGCTTTGGCAATCATCTTGACTCGCTTGGGGCCGATACCCTCCACCTCTACCAGCCGGTGGATGTCGTTTTCAATCACCTCCAGGGTGTAGGCCCCAAACTTTTCGGCAATCCGCCTGGCCATGACCGGTCCGACGCCCTTAATCAGCCCACTGCCGAGATAACGTTTGATGCCCTCCACTGTAGCCGGCATCTCCTCCACGTAGCGCTCAATCTCAAACTGCTGGCCATACTTGGGGTGGGTCTTCCAACGCCCTTCCACTCTCAACCGCGCTCCCGGATGCACGTCGGCCAACGTACCGACGATGGTCACCAGGCCAAAACGGCCATCGGCCTGAAAACGGGCCACGGTATAGCCATTCTCAGGATTGCTGTAGGTAATGCGTTCGACCACGCCTCTAAGGGTGGTGGTTGGTTTGGGCAGTCCGGTGGTTTGGTTCGTTGGTTGGTTCATTTTCTTTACGCCACTCTATGTTTATTTTAGCACAAATTTTCTGTATTGGGGAAAGATGCTAAGAGATATTACAGACGACAAGATACTTGCAATTTATCAGGCACAACCAGTATAATGGTGAAACAAATCTAGAGGGGGGAACCAGAAACCATACCCATGGACCGCCAGACCTGGCTGGCCACAAATCGGGCGGCGATTATGGCCCGGCTACAGTGGTTACGTGATAAACCACCGGGCATCCTCTTTGCCCAACAATCTGACCTGGACGTTGTTGTCGTGGACAAAGTTGAGTCCCAACTCCGGTTGTGGCTTTTTAGGCCCGGCTCGAAACTGGTCCAATCTCGGTTGGATTTGACCGATCCCCTCCACCTGATTTCACCCTACAGCCAGGCTGCCCTGATGGGGCTGGCCTGGAAAAGCAAACCGAAACGGGTCTACGTGATTGGCCTGGGGGGGGGACGCTTGCCGCTGGTGCTGCATCACTACCTGCCCGACCTCATCGTCGAAACGACCGAAATTGATCCGCTGGTCATCGAAGTGGCCACCAAATTCTTTGGAGTGCAGGCAGATGCCAGACTCATCGTCGCCAACCAGGATGGACGGGAGTATCTGGCCCAACGGGAGCCGGACCTTACCTATGATCTGATTTTTAACGACGCTTTTTCAAGCGGCGGGGGGCCGTTTCATCTGGCCACCCAAGATTTCTACCACCTGTGCCAGCGCCGCCTGAGCCAGGGGGGAGCGGTCATTGTTAACTTGCTGCAAAACGATCCCCTTTTGGCCGAGAAGATTAAAACGATCCAAACTGTTTTTGCCCATATCTGCCTGTGGCCGTTGGGATGGGGAAACAGGCTGATCATTGGCAGCCATAGCCCGCCGCTAGAACAGGCCGATCTGATTGAGTGTGCCCAGGCTATTCAAGATTATCATCAATTTTCCTTTTCATTGGTGAACAGAGCCCGTGAGGTAAAGATTGGACCGGCCCTGGCTGAATACCTGCCCGACTCGAACCAGATAGCCATTTTGGTTGATCGGGCAGAACCGTAGGCAGGGCATCCCCATGCCCTGCGCCAAGGCATCCCTATGCCTTGTGCCGAGGCGGGGATGCCTCGGCTACGTAATTCACAAAACATTGTCGAGGTAACGGAGTGATTGATATGTTTACCGAAATTAGGAGTGTAAGGGTATCATTGAAATGAAAACAACAGTTTTTACCGGTCCTAAACAAATTGAAATAAAGGAAATTGAGCTGCCGCCCCTCAAGCCCAACCAGATTTTGGTCAAGGTGAAAGCAGTTGCCCTGTGTACCTGGGAGCAACGCTTTTACCTGGGCACCTCGGCCGAGCACTATCCCTTTCGAGGGGGGCACGAAGTATCGGGGCAGGTGGTGGAGGTTGGCCCTCAAGCCAACACAGCGGTTAAACCGGGCGATACGGTCTGCCTGGCCCTGAGTGTCCGTTGTGGGGCTTGCTACTACTGTCGCCGGGGGCTGGAGAACCTTTGCCAAAACACCAATAAAATCACTCAGCCGGATCAACCCTGGGGACCAGCCGGCCTGAGCGAATACGTGATTGCCGAAGATTACCAGGTTCACCAGGCTGATCCCGCCCTGCCCTTCGAACAACTGGCTCTGACCGAGCCGGTGGCCTGCGTTGTGCGAAGCGTCAGCTTGCCCCCTCTGGAATTTGGTGATCTGGTCGTTGTGCAGGGGGTGGGGATTATGGGCCTGCTGCATGTGCAACTGCTCAAGCAGCGCGGGCTCCGCGTGTTGGTGACCGAACCTGATCCTGACCGCCGTGAGGTCGCCCTGGCCACCGGGGCTGATTTTGCTATTGATCCTCGCTCAACGGATCTGCTGGCCCTGGTGCTGGATCAGACTGGGGGCATCGGGGTACAGGCCGTCTTTTTTACCGGCGGGGGCGGTCCGGCCATTCAGCAGGGTGTTGCCGCCCTGGCCAAAGGAGGCTGGCTGTGCCTGTATGGCTCTGTCCATCCCAAGGGGCCCGTTGAAATTGACCCGAATGAGATACATTACAAAGAATTGTTTCTGACCGGTACCTTCAGCCACACCAAAGCCAGCTTCCGCCAGGCGGCCCAAACGATCTCGGCTCGATTGGTTGATCTGGCTCCTTATATTAGTAAGTGTATCCCATTTCCGGAAGTCGATCGTGGCTTTGAGCTGGCGATCAGGCCAGATACCTATCGGGTGGTGATGACCTTCTAGGATGACTCAGAGCAAAAACGAACAATTCGCCACTTATCAGTAATTAACAATGATAAATTATCTATGAAAAATTATTGTGCAAACATAATCAATGTGCTATAGTATTAATTGCCGTAACTACTTAACTATATCCTGTTAGACGTTTGGTGTATTGGAGATTGGTAATTGGAAGATAAGACCATAGCGGGACCAATTGAGGATACCAGTAATAATAAATCTTATAATCCGGCAGCTATCAGCAAATTAATGAATGTCGTACTCTCTGACGATGATCTGCCCATTTTTTGTTACAATTACTTTCCCCCTGTGTATGAGAAATTTGCATCTGGAACGGCGCACCTATGGAAAGTCCAGTTGCTGATTGATCATTGTAAAAGGCATAACCAATTTGATAAGTTGCTTACCCATATCGCGGAGATCAATCCGACACAATACGAAAAGTTTATCACTTCCATCACGCACTCTTCAAAACCGCTAAAAAAATTAAGTTCTCAAGTCGATAAACGTCGGGTCGAAATCGTATTCAATGGTGATCCGGCTGAGTTTACGCTTGAGCTACAGCTTGCTGCCATTGGGGCTCTGGCCAATGTTTTAGATATTCATCGCAAGCAGATAAGCGTTTTAAAAGTACAGGCCGGTAGTATCATCCTGCAGGTTGAGATGCCTACGGAAGCTACCAACCAACTGATGGCCTTATATGAAGCTAACGATCCTATCATTGAAGATTTGGGGATTCAGCAAGTACGAGAAATTGACGACTCGCCTGTCCAGGCCGCTGTTTCTATCGTTGAGAGCTCCAGCAGTGGATCCCCAAGTATTGTGAAACAGGCTCAAGGAGATTCGACTATGACCTACGTTCGTCCCGTTAGATTGAAAGAGGCGCCTTCGGAAGATGAGGCCAATAGACAGCCTGTGTCGGTTACCACTTCTACCCCTTCTATGGTACAACTGGACGATACGCTTGTAAAGCTGTTGGAGGAACCGCGCACCATCGAAGCGACCGGTGTTCCGCAAACCTTTCTGACCGGTTTGGCTCTGAAGACTCTCTACTTTGGTGGGTCTATGAAGGGCTGGCAGGTTGCCCAGCAGATGCGTCTCCATTTTAACGGGGTCGTTGAGCCTATTCTACAAGCCTTGAGAACTCATCACCTGGTCCAGGTCGCCGGTGGCAGTAATGTGAATCGGGCTTCGTACGAATATGTAATCACCGACAAAGGGGGACTGCGAACCAGGGAATTATTAGAACGTAATCGCTATGTCGGTCCCTGTCCGGTTACCCTGGAGCATTACGTTGCAATCGTCAGACAGCAGTCGAAAAATCGCCCTCTGGTTAGAGAAGCAGATGTTCGGCGCGCCTTGCAGGGGTTAGTATTGCCTGAGGAGATTGTTGATCGTATTGGTCCGGCCGTGAATTCCTATAAATCGTTATTTCTTTACGGACCGCCCGGTAATGGTAAAACTAGCGTGGCCAAAGCGATCGGTCTTGGTTTATTGCCTGGCAATGTTATGGTTCCCTATGGTATTTTTACAGACGGGCAGATCATTACGGTGTTTGATGAAGAAACGCACAGGGCTTTGGATGGGGAGACTCAACTCGCAGAATCAAGTGGCCTGGACAAACGCTGGGTGCGCTGCGCCCCACCCGTCGTTATCACCGGCGGTGAACTAGCGTTACAAGACCTGGATTTGGCCTGGAGCGACACAAATCGCTACTACGAAGCCCCCTTTCAATTAAAAGCCAACGGCGGTATGTTACTCATCGATGACTTTGGTCGTCAGCAAATGGCGCCGAAAGATTTACTGAACCGTTGGATTGTGCCTTTGGAAGAACACCTGGACTTTTTGACTTTTCACACCGGCAAGAAGTTTGCCGTGCCCTTTGAAACCCTGCTTGTCTTTTCGACTAATCTCGATCCCGAGTCATTGGTGGATGACGCTTTTCTCCGTCGCATTCGCCATAAATTAGGTATCGATAACCCCACCGAGAAACAATACTATAAAATATTTGTGGCTGCCTGCAAAGCCCGTGGCATTAAGTTTAATAAACACGCCTTTATTCACCTCCTGCGCGAACATTACTTTCACGCCGGTCGTCCGTTAAAAGCCTGTCACCCGCGTGATTTACTGGACCAACTGACCGATTTTGCCAATTACCGGGGTGAGCCACCGGAGATGACGATTGAATTGATAGACCTGGCTGCTCGCTCCTACTTCGCCGAGTTGTTCTAGAAGGCTCTACTTTAATCTATCCCTGTCGTTGCAACTCAACGATCAACTCGTGGATGCGATCTAACCCTGCCCGGAGGTAGTCGGGAGATAGGCCAAAACTGATCCTCAGATAGTGATCCAGGCCAAAGTGGTCGCCCGGCACAATGAGCACGCTCTTTTCACGCATCAACCGCTCGACGAATTCGGTCGAGTTGACATCAAGACGATAACGGGCAAAAGCGATGGCCGCTGCCTGGGGCGGGATCAAAGTAAAAGTGCCCTCGTGACTCTCCAACCAGCTATCCAGAATGGGAAAGCCCCGGCGGATATAATCTCGAGCCCGTTGGATGAGACGGGGCCTGACTTCGGGAGATAGGGCCAGGGCCGCCAGCTTGTTGGCCAGCATAGTGATACTGATGGTCGTATATTCATGGCGGGCCCAGATCGCATCCATAGTATCCACTGGCCCGACCACCCAGCCGGTCCGCAGTCCGGGCAAGCCGTAAGCTTTGCTTAGACTATTCATAGCCACTACCTTATCGTACCGGCCCCAGAAGGAGGGGGTTTGGCTATCGGTCAGTCGTTCCGCTCCACTGTAAACCTCGTCAGCCATAAGCCAGGCCCCAACCCGTTCGGCAACGGCCACGATGGCTTCCATCTCCTCTGAGGTGAGAATATAACCGGTCGGGTTATTTGGATTACAGACAGCAATCAGTTTTGTCCGTTCCGAGACAACCTCATTCAACTCATCCAGGTCGGGCGCCCAGTCTCGTTTCTCTTTTAGGTGAAAACTCTTGACCTGAAAACCGAAATTGTGGCCCATGCCCCAAATCTGCATGTAGTTGGGCAGCATGACCACAATCTCCTCCCCCGGACCGACCAGGGTTTGCAGAGTGATGAAATTGGCCTCAGCACACCCAACAGTGACCAGTACATTGTCGGGGTTTGCCCCCGGATAGAGAGCAGCGATGTGCTCCCGCAGCTCGATGATGCCGTTGGTTTGGGGATAGTTGAGTTCCGTATTTAGCAACGCCTCGACCGTCTGCGGATCGTTCACCAGTTCACCAAAAGTGACGGGATGAACACCACTCTCCGATAGGTTGTATGTTACGATGTTCTCCCATTTGGACATCATCCGTTCCATCTCGAACGGTTGAAAAATTGTCATCTGATTTTTTCTCCCTGTTTCCTTAGCGAGTTGTTTACAGTTGGAAGGCCCGTACCAGGGCATTGAGCAAAACAGTTCCGGCCTTCTCGGCAGTTCGACCAAAGGAGACAATCCCGTCCTCATGCCCCCCCATGGAGAAGATGTGTCGCTCCCTGACAGGACTGTCTCGAAACAAACGATGCACCTCTTCAGCCATCTCCGGTGTGCCATAAGCCACGCTCTCATGCGTCATAGGAATGTCAAGTTCTCGGGCATGATGCCAGATATGGGGTGAATGAGCGTGCATCGCGAAGCGCAGGCTGCTGTCTAAAGCATAGAGCGTGCCGTGGGTCAGAGACTCAGAGGAAGGCCGGATGGGACCTTCGGCTACAATCAAATTCCGGTCAGGGTAACATTCCAACACAATGGCGTAATGTTCCTCGCTTAAGTCGGCCAGATTCCCGGTTTGAGTGCCACTGATAACAAATCGCCTCTGTAGCTCTGGCGCTTCGAATGGCTCTAAGCGTTGGCTGATATTTCCGTAACCAAAACCGCCGTACCGATTCGGGTCCTGGCCAATCAGTTGGGTCAGGTAAAGCACCTTGCGCCATGCGTTGATCTCTCGCAATTGGTCAAAAGGAATCGGCGGCGCTTGAGTAAACTGGAGTTGAAATTTGATCAAACCTTCCTGTTCTTTCACTATTCACCTCAGTTAATCGAGTAAGCACCTGATCAAAACACCAGTTATGGTCAGGTTAAGTTGGCGTGATTATATCATAGATACTCAGACCGCAGTAATTTCCGTAATTTATTGGTCGTTTTCACAACCGGACGGCTTTGGCCAATGGTTAGTAACACCCGCTTCCGTAGATGGTGGTTGGCATGAAACCCAGGCGGAGTTGGTGAAGCTCCTGGCTCTTCGATCAACGTGACAGGTGTCTTCAATCACTCTCAAACTCAACTGCCCTTCTTCTAACTGCCATTCATAGATGCCGGTAGTTCGAAAACAGGTTGGGTCGTTAAAGAGTACAATTTGGTCTCCCGACACGGTGAAAGAACCCAAGCTGCGCCACCCTGTCGCTTCGTGGAATATCCTAAAAACTCCTTTATCTAAATTCAACCTCCATGTACCACCTGCCGGTAAATAATCTGGACAGCGTCGGCAGGGCACTGGGGTGGCATCTTTAGATTCAAGCTTGACATAGATCCCATCCAATGACGTTGGTGTTTGCGCCGGTAAGGGTGTGGTGTAGGGATGTGGCACTTTCTGCAATAGGGCCAGCCAAATGTCGGTAGGGGTCGGAGTCCCCTGTTGGCTGACCAGGGTATTGCTTGTGGATTCCGGCGTCGATACATCACTCATAGGTGTCGGAGTATGTAGCTGGGGACTGGGCTCAGAAACGGGCAAACAGGCAGCAATCATTAACCAGATGACCACAGCGATAGTCACGAAGAAACCGGATGAATTTAACAATTTGCTGGTTGTTGACATGTTGGCTTAGCTCCTTTCAACGAAAGATGTTAAAATTCATTTTTGTATCTCAACCGCCTGCTCTATCATCATCAGGCGTGCTCCCAGAGCCAAAATTCTTTCCTCTAGAGCGACATTTTCGGCTTTCAGCATCGCCATTTGTTGCTGTTGGACAGTGAGTTGAGCTTGCTGTTCCTGCACAAGTTGATACAGTCCCTGAATGGCGGCCAAGGCCAGGCCATCGGCGTCTATCGTATTGATGTATCTATTATCCTCGCCAACGCCAAAGGTAACGTATAAGTCCTGCGCCATTGGACCAATGTGCCGAATGGCAGAGTCCTGGGTTTTATAGTTCCAGGTACTGATGGGTACAGTCATGAGACGGGCCAAAATCTCGCGCCCGTCCACGGGCGTAACGTTAGCTTTAGCTGCGCGGTTGCTCAGAGATTGCCATGCACTGCCACCAGCGGCCAGTCGCACGCCGGCTCTGGGTGTACCAACGGTATTAACCCCCGTCACAAAACGGACCCCACCTGTAGCTCGTACCGCAAACTCATTCGCCGCTATGGAATTAAAGTCCAAATCGTTGGCATCGGCATAAACAAAGGCTCCATCGTGGTCAGGGGTAATCCTGGCCCGACGCCCGGCAGCAAAACTGTAGTCACCGGCGGCCTCGTTGGCCAGGCCGGCGAGTACTGTGGCCAAAGTGCCACTGGCGATATTTTCAAGACCCCCGCCGACAGTAGCTCCGAAACCACTGGCGGCGTTATCCTGTCCTCCGCTAACAGTCGCATACCGCGCATCTTCAACATTGCCATTCATATTCCCGGCCAGGTTCGCCCGGCCACCGCCAATAGTGCTATACCGATCGGTCGCCCGGTTGCTTAGCCCTCCGCCGATTGTCGTATCTTCACCGCTGGCGATATTGCCTGCCCCCCCGCCAATGGTCACACGACGACCGCCGGCTATGTTCTCCAGACCTCCACCGACTGTGGCATAGGCTCCACTGGCGCTATTGCTTGTTCCGCCACCGACCGCAGATTCAAGACCGCTGGCTATATTGCGTGTTCCCCCACCAACCGTGGAACGTGGACCACTGGCAATGTTACCAGAACCACCACCAATCGTACTGTTTAGGGCGCTGGCCGTATTAAAAGCGCCGCCACCAATCGTCGCCTGAACAAAACTGGCCGTATTTCGATCACCGCCACCAATGGTACTGTTGGCACCGTCGGCCGTATTTCTGGCGCCTCCCCCAATGGTGGCCTGAAAACCACTGGCGCTATTATTAAGGCCCCCGCCGACGGTCGCCTGATAACCGGCCTGGTTACCCGTGCCGCCGCCAACCGTACCAGCATTGACCATGACCTGGTTGGCAAAGCTAGAATGGCTTTTATCTAAAGCCAGTAAAAAAAGAAGTAAAATACCCAGTCCAGTCATCCACCCCTTGTAGCTCATTGGATCACGCTCCTTTTTCCACCTTGACAATATTTTGTTAACCGGCTATTTTTATTTATGGAGGTTAAATTTTAATTCAATTAATCTAACCTGTCAATAATCATTTTGATAGTTAGCATTGTCACAAAATAAGGGGACGTGTATGGTCAACACTGAAAGTGATAAACCTACTTTTAAGTTCGTTGGGGGGGCGTTGTGCCTGGATTTTGTCAACACCAGAAACTGGGATAGTAGAGAGCCTGTGTATGAGCGTTTTTGGCGTTATACTGATCTGGCATGGTGGAACCATCAGGCAGGTATCCTGAGCGATGAGGAAACACAACACCTGCTCCGTGAAGGGGAAAGTCGCTCCTCAGAAGCTGCTGCAATCTTTGAGCGCAGTATGGTCCTACGGGATGTCATTTATCAGATTTTTGTGACGATTGTGGCTGGCTTGGTACCGGAGAGCAATGATCTGGCCACGTTGAACGCTGCATTATCCGAAGCGCTGGCTCACTTGCGTATTATCCCGACCGGGGAGGGGTTCAACTGGGCCTGGCATAACGAGGAGAACGCGCTGACCCAGGTATTTTGGCCGGTAGTCCGGTCAGCAGCAGAACTACTAATCTCCGACAAATTGGATAGATTGGGGAAATGTGCAGGGGAAAGCTGTGGTTGGCTATTTTTGGATATGAGCCGGAACCGCAGCCGCCGCTGGTGTGATATGAAACACTGCGGCAACCGGGCTAAAGTCCGCCGCCATTACGAACGGAGTCGCTCTGCCGAGGCAACCTAACTAGGGCCTGCTGACTTTTAACACGTTCCCGCCTCTTCACCGGTTCGGTCCGGTGATATTTCGCTTTCCATTTTTCAAAGTCCCAACGCTGAAAGAAATCCTCGGCTGCCTTGCGGCCTGACTGGTACAGCCCCTCGCTCCTCTCCGGCGAGAGGTCAAATTCCGTTGTCTGTATCCCAAGAAGCGTCGGAATGGTATTGCACTAGCAGTTTGTCGGAGAAGTACTTTCCATCTGAAGGCAAATGATATAAACTGAACCCATCTAATTTCACAAGTGCCGCATGCTGTGGAACAGCCTTGAGTGGAGGTAACAAAGATGGCCAGAAAATTCAAAACTGTTGATTATGAAGAAGCATTGGAGATGACCGTCAGGATAGGCGATGTGCTGCCCCC
>DAOUMU010000476.1:0-1750 GCA_034409055.1 Anaerolineae bacterium | reverse complement strand
GTCCAAACGGGGCCACGTCCGGCTGAAGCCTCGACTCCAAAGCCAATAGGCGGATGATTTACAACTCGTCCTAAAACTGAAACGCACCTTGGGAGATGGTCAGTGAAGAACGGTCTGAGGGATCATAGACCTCACACGGGAAAAGTTGAGTTGGGGAAGTGGGACGGTCGTTTACTGCCACGACCACACCGCCAGGGTGCCTTCACCCACCTGGCGCGGCTCTTCCTGACCGGTAGTGTCCACCACCCAAACGGTGCCTTTATTCTCCCCCGGCTTCCGTTTGGTTACGACCAGGTAGCGGCTGTCGGGTGACCAGAAGGTCAGCGAGAGGTGATACTGGTCAAAATAGGGCACCGTCTGGATGAAATCGGGGGTGGGATTGAAAGAGATGAGGGGTTCAAGTTCTTCTGTCTCGACGTGGTAAATCAACCAGCGGAAAAGGATTTCCTGGGGTAAAGGAGCGGCCAGCCCGCCAGTTTTAGCGGTTGGCCCGCTTTCCTGCCGGGCAACGGTTAGCAGGGCCAGTTTCTTGCCATCGGGCGACCAATACATGGAGCCGATCGGGTTGTCTGTCAAACGGCGGCGGTTTTTGCCGTCGGTATCGACAATATAAGCGGTACCAAATGGGGGCCGGGTTCTTTCAATCTGCAAATAGGCAATATGCTGGCCATCCGGCGCAAGAACCATAAAGGTAAATCCGGTCAGCCTGGTGACCCGCTTTTGCTCTAAGGTATTGGCATCAGTTCTATAAATCGCTTCCTTACCCTGATCGTCTGTAGCAATGTAGAAAAAGTAGTGGCCGTCGGCCGACCAGTGCGGGGCTTGAAATCTGCCCGGAGCCAGGTCGAGTTCTATCCGTTCGGCCTCTTCTTGATTTTCCAAGATGGAAAGATGGGCCTTATCTGAGAAAGCACGGGAGCCACCCACGTGCATCAACAATTTGTCACTCAGTGGTGACCAGACCCAGTAGAAAGGCGCGCCCTTGGCCAATACGCGGCTGGTCCCGGCCTCGGCATCAACCTGGCGCATAGCCATGCCGGATTTCTCCTGGGTTAAAAAGGTAATCAAATGGCTATCAGGCGACCAGTAAAGGTAAAACGGGGCAGAATCAGGCTTGTTGAAAAGAACGGTGGGCGCATTTCTGCTGGTGGGTGTCACGTACAGGGCCGTGTTGTTTTCCTCATCTGGCCCGATAAAAGCCAGGTAACGCCCATCTGGAGCCCAGGTCGGAAAACGATATCCCTTCCCATCACCGGTGATCTGGCTGACCTGCTGGCCATCCGGTGAGACAAGCTGCACATTCCTGTCGTTAGCGACAATGGCAATTTGATTATAGACGGGCTTGTCGGCCAATATGGACACAGCCTGGGCGGCCACCCCGATATTATTCCTGATCTGGTCCAGGCTAACGTAAACCACGGTTCCCAAACAGGCCAGGGAGACCAGACCAAGCAAGGCCAAGCCCAGGATTAATTTTTTAAGTTTGGCCGATTTTTTGTTAGTCACAGCGTCGGTTGTCTGCAAAGATTCCATAACGATCCCCCTATTCAGTGGTCAGTGGTCAGTGGTCAGTGATTAGTGGTCAGTGGTCAGCGTTCCACTTACTGCTCACTGATTACTCAATGTCATTAAGTTAAGGAAGCCATTCCAGACCTGACAGGTTTCACATGCCACTTTTCGGCGTAAATGCATCCCTGATCAGAACGAATCTGGCTCAAAATGACACCTTTGAAAACCTGTCAGGTCTTAA
>DAOUMU010000475.1:0-25273 GCA_034409055.1 Anaerolineae bacterium | reverse complement strand
GCATCCAACCACGTAAAACGTAAAGCGTAAAACGTAAAAATGAGCTGTAGATAAGTCATTACGCTTCACGTTTTACGTTTTACGAGTTGGCTAGCGACATCAAGCGGAAGTTACTTTTTGCCCCGCTGGCAAGCCAAATTCTGGTTTGATGGACTCTCCTGCCAAGCGGACCAGTGCAGCTTTGCTGACCTGTGCAGCTCCGCTGACCTGTGCAGCTCCGCTGACCTGTGCAGCTCCGCTGCCTCCCCGTGGGACAATCCCCGTTTAGGCCGCTGGAGGCTTCGCACTGGTCCAGCTAGAGCAAATTTGGATCTACTGAGTCTAATCAGCCTTTTCAATACTTTTGTGATTCAACTCTTGGCCTCTTTTTTCACCGGATTCATGTCAAATCTTAGACAATATCTTGACAAATATTTGATAATATGATATTATTGTGTAGGATATCTTTCGGAGGAATGATACTATGAAACAATTGTCGGCAAATTTTGCCAGGTTAATCATCAAGAAGCGACCAGAGCACGACTCTCAGCCAAAAAGCCAACTAATACCAACTAAAACCAAGCAGTCGACAAGCCGCCCCGATGGTCTGATCCGGTTCCCTATTGCCCCTGATTTCATCTTGGCCGATTTTCAGGGCCGAACGGTGCGCCTCCTCGACTATCGGGGTAACAAGCACGTGGTTCTGGTCTTCAACCGTGGATTTATGTGACCCTTCTGCCGCCGGCACATGGCGCAGTTGCGCCAAGATTATCAAAAATTCGTAGACCGTGCAGCCGAAGTGGTTGTGGTCGGCCCGGAAGATCGGCCAGCCTTCGAGAAATACTGGCACAAGGAGCAACTTCCCTTTGTCGGTCTGCCGGACCCTAACCATATCGTGGCCAATCTCTACGGTCAGCAAGTCAAGCTGCTTAAACTGGGGCGTTTGCCGGCCCTGGTGGTGATAGATAAAACCGGCCAGATTCGCTACCAACACTACGGTCACTCAATACATGATATTCCGCCCAACAACCAGATTCTGGCCTTGCTGGATCGACTGAACCAGCCCCACAGAGCGGGTATAGAAAAGTAAAAACCAATGACCACAGCCATTTGGTGGATCCGCCGAAATAAAACACACCTAAAAATTTAAGCTAGCCTCACGTAATATTGTGAGCCGATAATCGTCATAAAGATATAAAACTTTTACAATCGTAGAAAGATAGGTGATTTTATGGCAAAAGATCAAGTTCATATTAAAGATTTACTTTTGCAGACCATTATTGGGATCAATCCTGAAGAACGGGTCAATAAGCAAGACGTGCTCATCAATATCACTTTATATACCGATCATACGGCTGCGGGCGCTTCTGACGACATTGCCGATGCGGTTAATTATCGGACGATTACCAAGCAGACGGTTGATTTGGTTGAAAATTCTCAATTCTACCTGGTAGAAAAAATGGCCGTGGAAATAGCCAGCATCTGTCTGGCCAACCCTCGGGTTGAACGGGCCGTGGTTACGGTTGAAAAGCCAGGAGCAGTGCGTTTTGCCCGTTCCGTAGGGGTGACTGTGGACAGGCGTCGATGATGTCCAATCTGGCTTATCTTTCGCTGGGTTCTAACATTGACCCCGAGGATAACCTGAGGCTGGCGGTAGAGATGCTGACCACTCGGAGCAAGCTCCTGACCGTTTCCTCCGTCTGGGAAACCCAGCCAGTGGGCATGACCGGCCAACCGAATTTTTTGAATGCTGCAGCTCTGATTGAAACGAAGCTAACAGCGGCCCAATTCAGACGAGAGATAATCCATCGAATTGAGCAAGCCCTGGGCCGGGTACGCGGGGCAGATAAATACGGTCCCCGTACCATCGACATCGATCTGATGCTCTTTAACCAGGAGATATTTGTTTTAGAAGGTCGTCATATTCCCGATCCCGAGGTGCAGCAACGAGCCTTTGTGGCCATCCCCTTGGCCGAGATTGCCCCCCATTACCGTCATCCAGAGACAGGACAGACGTTAGGTGAGATGGCCAGGCAATTTGTGGTAACCCAAGAGGCGATGCGGCGACGTCCTGATATGTCGCAAGGTCTAGTTCGTTTCTGCTGCAAAACGTAACCAGGGCATCCCTATTCTGCAAAACGTAGCCAGGGCGTCCCTATGCCCGTCTGCAAAACGTAGCCAGGGCATCCCTATGCCCGTCGTAGAAGAGCAAGTTGCTAACTTGCCCCTGGGACAAGTTAGCAACTTGTCTGACCTCAACAATTATAAATAAGGAGAGACTCATGAAACACATAAGCTTGGAACATTTGGAAGAGATGTTCCAGATCAGTCCCAATGGTAATTCCGCCAAAGCGGCTAAAAGGAAAGCGGCAATCGAAAAGGCTGCCCGTACCATATTGAACAACGTTGATGAAGATCCTGACCGCCAGGGATTACAGCGCACGCCGGAACGGGTCGCCCGTATGTACGAAGAGTTGACCGCCGGTTACCACACCGACCCGATCAAGTTGATTAACGGGGCTTTGTTCGATGTGGATTACGACGAGATGGTCGTTGTCAAAGATATTGAGTATTACAGCCTGTGCGAGCATCACCTCTTGCCCTTCTTTGGCAAGGCCCACGTGGCCTACATTCCTAATGGACAGGTGATCGGTCTGAGTAAAATTCCCCGCATTGTGGAGATGTTTGCTCGACGTTTTCAGGTACAGGAACGAATGACCGGCCAGATTGCCGATTTCATCAATGAGGTTCTTACTCCCTCCGGCGTGGCCGTGGTGGTAGAAGGGGTGCACATGTGCAGCATGATGCGCGGCGTGAAGAAAGCCGAAGCCAGTATGGCCACTAGTGCCTTTCGGGGGGTCTTCAAAACTGATCGCCAAATCCGCTCTGAATTTATGGAGCATATCAATCGCCGCCGGTTTGACGATTAAATCGGTAGTTTCTCGCTCGGTGGTAGTTATGGTTGAGCCTGATATGCCTGACAAAATGTGAGAAAACGTGCTGTGGCTGCCGGGGTGCGGGTATAGAAGCGACAGAACACCTGTCCGGCCTGATTAACCAGGTTGAAACTGTAGGTTAGACCACGCTTGCCCGGCCGAATCAGGGCCAAAACGTGGTGCGTGGCCGCACAGCGAATGTGCAAATTATAGCCCGCTTCAATCCAGTTAAGCCAGTCGCCGCTCACCTGCCCCCCTTCAGCCTGCACTTCGACCTCAGCCACGGCGTCCCCATTGCGTACCAGGACCATAACATCTCCCCAGGTACGAATTTCGGCCAATACCTTCAATAAGTCTACTTTGGAAATTTTCCATACGCTATCAGACAGGACGCTCAGGACCTCGGCCTCCGTGCAGCCGAGCGCATCGGCTATATCTATCGCCCGGGCTCGCGGATTTTCAGCGAGGTAGTTCTGTACGGCCCCGGACCAGTCCGAGTCCTCAGGTAATGGCCACGCCCCGGCCTGAGTTTCGAGCAATTGTCGGGTGCGCCAGGCCCGGTACGCAAAAAGTAGGGGTAAGTTGAGCCACATCCCTAGCCCCACCAGTCCCCAGAAGGGATGTGGCTGCAATCTAAAACTGATTTCGTCGACCACGGCTGTGGTTGTTTCGTCCACCGGTACAAAGGAGTGACGATGCACCCAATGGCCAAAAGGACCACGCAACTGCCGGTCTACAAAGCCGGTGGGGCCGACATCTTCGATACGCGCCAGCCACCGGATGGGCAGTGGACCTAACCATAGGGTGAACTCCATCTCGTCACCCTCATCCAGACGGTTCGGGGCCTGGTGAACCCGAACGACCACCGGTGGCGGCGTGATGGCGGCCATACTGGCAGATTGGGCGTGAAAATCGGCCACGCTGGTCAGCGGAGCCCGCACTTGAAACCGGTGTCGATATCTAATCATAGCAGGTTTCGTAAGGCTGCTTCGGCTTCAGGAAAACGGAAGGTGAAGCCCAATTCCTGCAATCGGCGGGGTACTGCTTGCTGGCCATCCAGCAGGACCGTGGCCATTTCGCCAAAGGCCAGACGCAGGGCAAAGCCAGGGGTAGGCATCACCGCCGGTCGCCCCAGGACCCGCCCCAGAACCCGTCCAAATTCAGCATTGGTTAGGGGGGTCGGCGCAGTCAAGTTGAAGGGCCCCCTGGCCGTCTGATGATCAATCAAGTAACGGATAGCAGCTACCTCGTCGGCTAAGTGGATCCAGGGGAACCATTGCCGCCCACTGCCCAGCGGTCCTCCGGCAAAGAGCTTGAAGGGGAGCAGCATCCGGGGCAAAGCCCCCCCGTCTGGACTGAGGACGACACCGGTGCGAATGATGGCTCGCCGTACCCCCTTGGCTTCAACCGGAACCGTAGAAGCCTCCCACTCGGCGCAAATTTGGGCCAGAAAGTCATCCCCGGCTGGGGTGTCCTCGGTCACTTCTTGACCGTTGCGGGGACCGTAATAACCAACGGCCGAAGCTTGGATAACCACACTAGGCTTATTGGCTGCCGCTTCGACCGCCTCGACCACTGCCTGACCGGCGTTGGTCCGGCTGTTTCGAATGGCTCGCTTGCGCTCTGGCGTCCAGCGTCCACTGGCGATATTCTCGCCCGCCAGGTTGATAATGGCTTTGGCGCCGTCGGCCAGGTGCCCCCAGCCAGCCGCGCTCCGGCCGTCCCAGCGGGTGGCCTTGGCCCCGGTTGGCAGGTCAGCCCCTGTTTCCGGCTGGCGACTTAGCACAATGACTTCGTGCCCATCGTTGGTTAAGTTAGCGGTCAGCGCCCGGCCAATCAGGCCGCTGCCGCCAGTGATGATAACACGCATGGGGTTGCCTCTCCTTCTAATCAGTTCCCATTATCTCATTCTGGGGTAATTGTTCAATCTTCCCTATTCTCTTGCTCAATTAGTTGCGCGTAACTACCTACCATAGTCATTCTGAACGAGCGCAGCGAGTGAAGAATCCCCAAGGTTTTGGTAAAGTAGACCTCTTTTGGGCCAAAGTTTCGGAGATTCCTCGTCGCTGCGCTTCTCGGAATGACATGAGGGTAGGCAGTTACAGTTGCGCTAGCCACTCGACAAGCGGTCTACCCTGTTCGTTCAAATGCGTTTTGGCGGCCTGGTAGTAAACCCGGAGATAGCAAGGCAGCAAGTCGGCTGGTAGATGGTAATGACGCATCAACTCTTCTCCCCAGGCGATTTCTGTATTCAACAGGTCCAGCTCACCCAGAGTCAATGCGGCGGCAATGTTACAGGCCAGGTGCCGATTGGCGTCGGCTAGACAGGCTGGAGGCAAATCCGTTTGCTGCATCGCCTGCCACACCTCGGCTTCGATCATACCCTCCCTCTCACGGTAGTGTGTTAAGGCTTGTTGATATGCCTCTGCTACCGGTTCGATCTCAACCACCGGTGGTAAGGGGCTGGCCGATGTAAGCCACTGTTCCACTTGCGGAATAGCCTCCTCGAATCGCTCACCCAGAAAATAACCGGGAATGCGGGACCGTAACTCTGGCAACCGATTGAAAATCAGTCCTCCGAAGGCCAGGGGAACTCGGGTGGCTTGGAGCATCCGGCCCATCTCAAGCAAGTTGGCCGCAGTGGATAACTGTTGCGCTACCAGGATGACCAGATTCGGTTTGACCGTCGTAATAGTGGCTTGCAGACGGGCGACCGGTACGTTGGCTCCCAGGTACAGCACAACCCACCCCCGTCGTCGCAGGAAGAGGGTCAGTAAGAGAGAACCAAATGTATGTTCTTCTTCGGGTGGACAACCCAGCAGAATACGGCCGGGCCGGGTAGGGGCTGGACTGGCTGCCAATAATGCCTCCAGCCGGCGCATGGCCAGTTCTGAGGCGAAATGTTCCTGTTGGACGGTGATCGCGCCCTCGTACCAGCCCTGACCGATATCGGCCAGACCCTTTAATAACAGCTCGAGACAAACTATCTCGACTGGATAGAGGGCAAACGCCTGGCTTAGAATTTGTTCTGCCTTCGGTTCGTCGAAGGCCAGGCAAGCAGATATCCAATCTTGGCGCAGCTTCAGCAGGGGAGCATCCACAGGGGACGGTCTCACCACTTCCCCTAGCGTTGAGGAGAGAGGTCGGGATACTTGTAACGGATCTTGACCGTCGGCAGCTAACTTGCGCCACAGTTCCACGGCCCGGCTGATGCTCAATCCTTCCTGTTGGCGAGCGACCAGCCACTTGAGGGTGTTGATGTCTCGCTGTGAGTACAGTCGGTGACCACCTGCCGTTCGTTTTGGTTGTGGCAGACCGTAACGTTTTTCCCAGGCACGCAAGGTATCGGGTTTGAGCCCTGTCTCTTGCACGGCAACTTTTAAGTTAAAGGTTGGTTCTTGATTTTCTGTGGACATTGTTCTTTCTCTTTGGCTGAAGGGGATATTTTTACAACAGTAGAGAGATGGGTTGCCTATGGCTAAGCAACATCACTTATCTTGCCTGAGTTCTATCTTAAACGACTATTTAACTTTTGTCCAGATTTACCGAAGCTATTTTCAAAGTCCGTCACTGTGCTATTATCATAGCACAAATTTGGATAAACGTCAAGATATTTATAGATAAATCATTGACAAATAATAGATATTTAAGAAAGATGGACCGCCCTGCCCGGTTAAAGGCAGGGCGGTCGTGGTCAGTTACTCAAGATGTTGGTTAAAATCCGCCGCGTCTTGGCCCTATTCGACCCAACTCTGGCGCAGCAGCCGGAGCCAATTGCCATACAGAATGGCGGCAATATCGTCATCACGGTACCCCCGATCTGTTAGTAGACCGGGCAGCTTTTGTAAATCGGCGATGGTATCCAGGTCGTGGGGGGACTGGTCCCGACCGAAGCCACCATCCAGGTCGGTGCCAAGGGCGGCATGACGGCTATTGCCGGCAAGCTGGCAGATATGGTCGATGTGATCGACGACGTTAGCCAGGGTGATCTGTTCATTGGTCCCTTGGCTGATGATCCAGCCCGGTTGCAGCATCCAGGCGTCGAAGGCAGCCCCGATCACCCCATCTCGCTGAAAAATGGCCCGCAGTTGCTCATCGCTGAACTGGCGTTGGTGAGGGACCAACGCCCGGCAGTTGTTGTGGCTGGCTAACACAGGGCCCTCGTACCGCTCCAGGACCTGCCAGAAGGCCTGGTCTGACAAGTGGGTCAGGTCCAGCAGGATGCCCAGCCGATTCATTTCAGCCAACAGGGGAGCACCCAGCCCTGTTAGACCCAACTCGGTGCCGGTCCCCCCAGCGTAACGGCCAAGACCATAGTGAGCCGGCCCTATGATGCGTACGCCGGCTTCCCACCAGGCCGGCAACTGGTCGGGGTTTAGAATAGCATCAGCGCTTTCCATACTGATAACAAAACCCAGGGGGGGTGTGTTCTCCTGGTCTGCTTCGTTGGCCGCATCCCAGGCCACCCATTCGGCCGTGTGTCCATCCAGAGCGGTTCGGTTGGTGATCAGGCGGATGTGTCCCTCCTGCTCCAGGGCTCGATAATAGGCCAGTTGTCCCTGAGCGATACCATAGCCCTGTGTGGCCGAGGGGTAATCTATGTGGGGCTCAGGCTGGCCGGTAGAGCGCACCAGCAGGGTGGCAAAACAGAGGGCAATCCGCCCCTGGCGCATTTCGGGCAAGGCCACGGTGCCCAGGGCGCGGCCCATCCCCGGTGTATCGCCCTCCTGGGTGCGAATGGTATAGACTGAACGCAGTAAATCCCGGTTCCATTGCAGGGCATTCCAGGCCAGGTCAAGATGAGCATCAATAATGAGCATTATTTAGTAAGCCATCCTTTCTCTAAAAGATACGTTTTAACTGACTCGGCAATTAGCCTATAACCAGCAGCATTCATGTGACCGTCTACATCCCAATAAAGTTGTTTGTGGCTATTTGACACAAAAACAGGCCTTAAATCTAAAACGGGTATTTGATTCTCCTGGGCTAAATTCACCACGATATTCGTGGGCAAATTAACCTGGTAATTAGCCGGTAGACTTGGTTCCAGATACTGCCAATAAACCTGTTCTTTGGCCGGCAAAACGACCAGTAAAAATTTACTGTTCAACTTTTCTGACTCTTGAGCCATCTCTGATAATGTTTTATGGACCAACGGAATGGCTCTATCATATAAATAAAAATCAGGTTTGAAATAGGCCGTATAATCACGGCTTAGATGCAACTTTAAATTATCTTCAGCTATGACGATAAAGCGACGTTCTACTTCCTGAGCGGACCAATATATATTTTGAAAGTCACCAATGCCCAGAGGCCCCAAAATATAATACTTAAAGAATTGGAAAGTATAGGAGTTGGCGGCTAACCATACCCGTACGGGTCTACCAAGCCTGGTGTACCAGTAATTATCAATCCCCAATCTCTGTCGCCAAACAACATTATCCGAAAAATCATTGATGAAAAAGGCAACGATGGTGATGTCCGGCCTGATCATCAAACCACATTCCCTGAGCAGGATGAGTTGTTGTTGGGTACCGGTCCCTGGGTAACCGGCATTGATAACATCTGACCGAGTTTGTTGTTCCAATACCTCTGGCCAGGTTTCTTCATTCGCTACCCCGGCTCCCCATGTAAATGAATCTCCTAAAGCTAAAATACGTGGCTTTTTATCATCCATGCCATCATCTCGAAACGCTCCCTGATGACAACCTACATCACGGGTGGCAATGGTATGACTGAATTCCGGATTTTTTATCTGGGCTTGACCGGGAATAATGATAATGCCAAAAGATGGGTCTGATTTAGCTAAAGACCCCATTTGCATACTATTTTGAATAGGATAGGGGATAAATTCAGAAAATAGTCGGCCAAAAATCTCCACGCCTATCAGGCCAAAGAAAATTCCTGCTAAAATCAGCCCCATTTTTTGTAAGTAGTTGCCCATGCGTTTTCATTCTTCGAGATGATTTCTTCGCCTGATAGAGATCTCATACGTCCGCAAGGTCCCCGGACTGAACAACCAGGCCAAGCCCAATAGTGGTTGAAACAGAGGGAAGAAGCCGTAATCTATGCCAAAATGGCGCCAGACGGTGCGGCCAATGAACTCCGGGTAAATGAAACTGAGAGTGCCGACGACGAGGGTCATCAGGGTCTCAAAGCCAAGTAGCCCCACGGATAGGCGCCAGGCCCATTTACGGCGATAGGTAAAACCAATGGTGGCAAAGAGGTAGCAAGTAGCGGCGACGGCACTTAAGGCCGGCGGGAGGTAATAGGTCACCCCGGCTTTGAAGAGAAGCTGGTAGATAGCCCGGGCCCCGGTGGACAGGGCCAGGACAGGATAGGACAGACCCAAAACGATGCCGACGGTGTAGGTGAAGTCGGACATCGAGTCGGTGGGTTGGTTGGCCGGTTCTTTGACTGGTTTTGATTGACTCATGATGGTGTTACTCGACAGTAGTTTCGTTTGTTTACCCTCGCCTGGGGCGACGTTGGCGCCGTTCGCGTCGTCGACCTGCCCCACTTGCTTCGCCTTCCGCCGTTGGTTCGCGGTTAGCCTCGATCCAGGCCAGGCAGTTGGAATCGTGCCCCATAAACACATCGGCCGCCATGATGGCTCGTTTAATCTCTGTCTCGATGGGATTGGTGATGGCGCTGGTTAAGCCGTTGGTAATGGCCATCGCCAAAAACGTGCCGTTGAGCGCTGGCCGGTTGGGCAGACCAAAAGAGACGTTCGAGGCGCCACAAACGGTATTGACCCCCAACTCATCACGGCACCGACGCAAAATCTTAAAAACCGAACGGCCAGCACTGGCCATGGCTCCAATCGGCATCACCAACGGATCGATCAGGATGTCCTCTTTGGGAATACCGTGATCTAAGGCTCGCTCGACGATCCTTTTGGCCACCGCAAAGCGCACGTCCGGATCTTCACTGATCCCCGTTTCGTCGTTGCTAATGCCGATAAAAGCGCAGCCATATTTTTTCACCAGGGGCAGGAGCCGTTCCAGCCGTTCCTCTTCTCCGGTAATTGAGTTGAGGAGGGGTTTGCCCTCGGCTATTTCTAGCCCGCGCTCCAGGGCCTCCACAACGGAGGAGTCGATGGAAACGGGGACGTCGGTCAGCGATTGCACCAATTGAATGGCCTCGGCCAAAATGGCCGGTTCGTCAGCCATCGGAATACCGGCATTAACGTCGAGGATGTGCGCCCCAGCTTCCATCTGGGCAATGGTATCACTTTTGACCCGCTCATAGTTACGCTCTTTCATCTCGGCGGCCAGTAACTTGCGCCCGGTAGGGTTAATCCGTTCGCCAATAATCACAAACGGGCGGCCTTCGCCAATGACAACTTCTTTTGTTTTTGAACTGAGGATGGTATCTACCACAAGATGCTCCTTGCATTCAGTTTTGGTGTAGAACAAGTTGCTAACTTGTTCCGAATCCCTTTGAAAATTTATCTCTTTGTCTTGAAAATTTATCTCTTTGTAGAGAGGGCATCCCTATGCCCGACTGAAGCAAATGCCAATTGCTCATTATCATAGAATAAAATAAAGCATTGTCAAACGTTTCACCTGGTTATCATTCTCGCAGCAAACGCAGGACAAACGTCGGTAAACAATAGGCCGGGAGACTTAAATTTTTGTTGCTGCTGGGTTAACATGATGTTATAATACCGCTTCATAATTTCTAATTGACCCGCTTTGCGTGTCTTTTGTGATATCGAGATCGTATCCTCTTTACAAGTAAGGGCGAAGCAAGTTGGAGCATGGCTTGTTCGCTTCGACTACCACCAATCCGATTTGCCTTGCTCCTACGCTACTCACAAATTTGAAGGGGATACTCGAGATCGATCTTTTGGAGGCAATTATGCATCGCTTAGCGAGATGCCCCGCTTGGTGTGTCACGCTGCTCTTATTGAGTATATTATTGCTGTCGATAACTGCCTGCGCCGGTGATAAGCCGGCACCGAGGCCCACCCCGGAGCTAGAGGTGGTCGTTTTTGTGACGGAGGCACCAACCAATCGGACATCTGAAGCAAATTCTTCTATGTCGGGGACCACGGTGGGGATGGGAGATCAACAAAAAGGCAGTCAGGACATATCTGGCTCCGCATCTGACGATCCATCATCGACCACGCTCTTCACGGCTGACTCGCCCGATCGAAATCCCCTGACTGGTCTGAAGATTGACGATCAGCCCCTGATTCATCGTCGCCCGTTGATGGTACGGATAGGCAATGATCCCGAGGCCCGGCCCCAGGTGGCTCTGGATAAGGCCGATATCGTGTATGAAGAACTCGTGGAGTGGTGGCTCACTCGCTTTACCGCGATTTATTTGAGCCAAGATCCGGAGATGATTGCCCCCATTCGTTCTGTTCGGCTGATCAACTTGCAGTTGACGCCCCAATACCAGGGCGTATTGGCCAGCTCGGGTGGCTCTGACCCCGTGCGTTGGGAGATTTCTCAAAGTGATATCATTGATCTGGACGAATATTTTGTTCCGAAGCTCTACTTTTATCGCCAGAATAATGAGGAGGATTGGGTGACTCGCCTGGCTTTGGATGCTGCTGCTGCTCGTGATTATCTACTCAGTGAAGGCTTAGAGAGTGATGTGAATCTGCGGGGTTTTGTCTTCAGTCACAAGCTTGATTTGAGCACGCTCCCGACGGAAGCGGTGGGAGATGCTGAAGAAGTGATCGTTCCCTATCCCGAGCTAACCAGTGAGGCCAAATGGCAGTATGACCCGGGCAGGGGCCAATATTTGCGCTTTACCACTGGCGAACCTATGGAAACAGTTGATGGTGACCAAATTACCGCCGCGAATGTAATTATCTATTTTGCCGAGCACCAACCAACCGAAATTGTGGAGGACAGTTACGGCTCGACTTCCATTCGTATTATTGTCAATGGTTTGGGTACGGCCTGGCTATTGCGGGACGGCAAAATCTTAAAGGGGAATTGGCAAACCGATGGTCGTGAAATGCCCAATTTTGTTTTTAACGACGGCCAGCCCATGCCGCTCAAACCGGGCAAGACCTGGATTGAGGTGATCCCCCTGGATTATCTGATTGAGATTGATGGGGCGGATTATGCTCGTCTGGATGAGACCACGCTTGATGAGGAGACAGAAAGCGCCTCTGATGAGGTGACCGACGAGCTTACTCCCGCTCCTACACCCACCTCTATACCTATTGGCGCTTCTGCTCAAACACCGGCGGCAACCAAGGTCCCCTAATGGGTGTGTTTGACCTATTTGTGGCCTAACATTTGGGCGACCGCAATTAGCACAATCGCCCCAAGCACGGCGGCAATAAAACTACCAATACCACCGGCCACCCGCAGGCCAATCAAACTAAAGAGCCAGCCACCCACTATAGAGCCAACGATGCCTAATATGACATTTCCCAAACAGCCAAATCCTCGGCCTTTGGTTAATTGGCCGGCCAGCCAATCGGTCAGGCCGCCAAGTATAATCCAACCCAATAATGGCAACATGTTGCTTTTCTCCAGATCCGCTCGCTCTATTGCCCGGCCATTGCTGGAAGAACTGGGAGCGCAGCCCTTTTTCGGACGCGTGTTAGGTCGATTCAAGCACGCCTGTAATTTGATCGATGAGCAGGGGCGGATTATCGCTTTAACCCTGCCGGTGGTTGGCAACGGCCCGTTTACCATTGTCGTCCCCGGTGACCTTGGTTTATTTAATGCGCTCTTACTCAACCAACCTGTACGGGCCAACTACCAGACCCTGTTCGTTGGCCAGTGGCACATCTCCCTGAGCCAGGCCAGCGTTTGGGAACCAAAAATCGTCAGCCCAGACCAGCCACTCAAGATCAAGCCTATGGCTGAGATAATAAAACCTTATGCCGATGGGCCACGGTTTGATGAGAGTACGCCAGTGGCCAGAAACATGGCTCACCGGGCCCGTCAAGCTGCTGCCCGGTTGAGTCAGGCCATCACTCGCCGGGAAAGCCAGACAGAGGTGGCCCAAGCTGTGGCTCAATTAGCCGGTCTGGGCAGTGGTCTCACCCCGGCCGGCGATGACTACTTGCTGGGGGTTATGGTTGCCCTTTGGCTCACCGGACAAATCGAGCTACTGCCTGAAATTGCTGAAGTGGCTAGCCCCAAAACAACGGCCCTGAGCAGAGCTTTTTTAAGGGCGGCAGCCAGGGGCGAATTTATCGAACCGTGGCACGAGTTGGCTCAAGCCTGGCTTGACCAAGATAGGCCGGCTGTGGCCAGGGCTGTCGCAGAAATTGCCCAGGTTGGTGCGTCATCTGGAGCCGCCGCTCTGGCCGGATTTGCCAGAACTATGTTCAGCCTGGCCAATCGTTCAATGCCCCTTCCTTAAATAAATAATTACCCCTCATTAATAATTGCCCCTCATTTAGTTACGTGCTATAATCGTCAGCCATCATAGACAAGGGTAAGGTAACGGGGTGTTTGAGTCCGAGCCCCGGCCAAAAAATCAGCGTAAGTCACAAATAAAGAAGGTAAGTCGTTGTTCTGTCGATGTTGAATTGATGGGTTTGTAGTAGCAACTAAGTTGCTCATTCAACGACGAGAAAGCTGAGTTGTCACTCCGAGCCCACCAAAACAGCCTGACAGCGCCTTAGCCTGAAGAGGAGAGAACATGGAGCTTTTTACCAATCTAATTTTATACATTGCCCTATCGTTAGGAGCCGGATATGTTTTGCGTTCCTTCAAAAAAGAAAACGGTAGTCCTCTGTTAAAATGGTACGTCTCCGGTTTGATCATTGGGGCGGTATGTGGCCTTGTCAATGCTGTGCTGGTGAGCGCAGGCTGGTTGTTCGGTTCAGGCTTTAATCTGGATGTGGTGGTGGGCTCTTTTGTGGGGGGCCTGGGCACAGGCTTGTTTGTTGGAGTGCCAATCGGCCTGATAACGGCCTATGATATGGCCAAACGTTTTACCTTTGTTGATAGCTGGTTACTCTTATTTAAGGTCGTCATTATTTTTGTAGTCATCGGCGGCTCAATTTCATCGCTGGCCGTACCAAAATACAGTACCGAACAGTGGTTTGACTTTTTTGTATTTGGTCTGGCCCAGGGGGGCATTTATGCTCTGATTGCCCTGGGGTACACCTTGGTTTACGGTATTTTGTTTATGATTAACTTTGCCCACGGCGAAGTTTTTATGGGCGGCACCTTCACGGCTCTTTTTGTGGCCCGGGCCCTGGCCGAACCCCCGGCCGAAGGCCAGCCTTCTATGCTGGAGGCCAATCCCCTCCCGGCCCTGCTGATCATATTTTTAGCAGCGATGCTGACCTCGACCATTATGGCCGTTATGCTGGAGCGAATTGCTTATCGCCCCCTAAGACGCGCCCCTCGCCTGGTGCCATTAATCACCGCCATTGGGGCCTCTTTCTTTTTGCAGTATACCTTCCGAGGGTTTTACGGCTCTGGGGTTGAGGCTTATCCCCACGTGCCCGCTTTACAAGGTGATCTGGTCATTGGCGACTTGCTGCTATTTCTGGCCCTGGTCCTGGTGGCCGGCGTGGCTGCCTGGGCTCTTGTGCCGCTTTACCGTTACCTCAAAGGTATCATTTTAAAACCCAAATTACGATGGGCGACGTGGGTGATACCGGCGGTCGTATTGATTGTGGTGGTCTATTTGGTTACCCCTCTCGTGCAAAACGTGTTGGTGTCCGTTGTTAACAACGCCTTTCCTCTACCACTGGCGGCTGTGGAAGAACCGGAAATCACCACCAGGGCTGAAGTGCCCACCCCTGTCTTACGGATCCAATTTGTCGTCGTGGTCGCCTCGATCCTGCTAATGGCGGCCCTCTACTATGTTGTCCAATTGACCAAAATTGGCAAAGCGATGCGGGCCGTGGCTGAGGATAAGGATACGGCCGCCTTGATGGGTATTGATGTAGACCGGGTGATTACGATTACCTTTGCTATGGGGGCCGCTCTGGCCGGGGCAGCGGGTATACTTTATGCCCTGATTTTCCGCCAGGTTCACTTTTTTATGGGCTTTTTGCCTGGCCTGAAGGCATTTACTGCGGCGGTCCTGGGGGGTATTGGTAATATCCCCGGGGCGATGATTGGCGGCTTCTTTTTAGGGGTGTTTGAGTCCCTGGGCCCCAGCTTATTTTTGGAGGGGTTAGGTATTGTCGCCCCTTATCAGTTAAAAGATGTTATTGCCTTTACGATGTTGGTGTTGGTTCTCATCTTCCGGCCCACCGGCATTATGGGTGTCGAACTGAGCAAGAAGAAAGCGTAAGAGGTGATAGATGAGGAGCGAAGTATCAAATAACGAAACGGCCTTTCGCTGGACAAAGATAGCTCAATATGGCCTGATTTGTGGCGTGGCCATCTTATATGTTTGTCTGGTTGGTATGGTAGAAAACTTTGATGATCGGGACGTTATTTTTAAAGTTCTTTCTCTGGGACGCTCATTGCTGGTGGTCATTGGCCTGGGGATGGGTTATGTGGTGGCCTGGAAAACATCTGAGGGGCATGCTGGCAAAGCCCTCCTCGGCGGTGCGGTGGTAGGACTGATCGGTGGGGCAATAGCCGCAATTTTGGTGGTCATTACCGCACCGCTCAACCTCCGGGAGATGTTTATCAATGCTTCCCCGGCTCTGGTCGAGATTCTAACCTTTGCTCAAGAGTCCCAAACAACCGGTATCCTGATGCTGGTTGGTGCAGTAACCGGCTTGAGCTTACTGGGGGCTGTTATTTATTTGATACCCGGCCTGGTACGACGATTTTTGGTCGCCGGTTTAATGGCCGTATTACTTATTGGCATGCTACAGGAATTATTGGACGTTATTCTCTCCCGTAGCGATGTGATTGAACCTCTGGCCAAATTTCTCTTTGGCAAAAAGGGACTGTCAATAGAGGGGGCGATCACGGTATTTGTGGTTTTTGGTGGACTGCATACCCTGTGGGCTACCCAGAATCAGGCCCTAAAAACGGGGGTCTTAAAGTTGCCTTCTACTCAAAGACGGACCCTCAATTGGACAGCCATTGCCATTGGAGTGGGGGCGTTGCTCGTTCTGCCCCAGGCGGTCGGTCCATATATCAGCCAAATTCTGGTCTTGGTCGGTCTTTATACGCTGATGGGGTTGGGCCTTAACATTGAAATTGGCCTGGCCGGTTTGTTAGACCTGGGTTTTGTCGGCTTTTTTGCCATTGGCGCTTATACGGTCGCCTTGTTCACCTCCACCACCGAATTAGGGTTGAACAGTGTTATTGCCGGCGAAGCCACCAATTCATCCTATACCTCATTCTGGGTGGCTATCCCTGTTGCCGTAGTTGTGGCCGCGCTAGCCGGGGTCTTTTTGGGGATCCCGGTCTTACGGATGCGGGGTGATTACCTGGCTATTGTCACCCTGGGCTTAGCTGAGATCATTCGTATTCTGGTTTTATCAGACTTTTTGCGGCCAGTGCTGGGCGGAGCGCAGGGGGTTTTGAACATCCCCAAGCCAGTGCTGGCGATCGTCGATTTTACCATTAAGGACCCCCAACACTTTTATTACTTGATTATCATCGGTTGTGTGATTATTGCCTTTATCGCCTGGCGATTACAAAATGCTCGTACCGGTCGAAACTGGATGGCCATGCGAGAGGACGAAGACGTCGCCGAAGCGATGGGTATTAATCTCATTGCCAATAAATTGCTGGCCTTTGGGATTGGGGCTGGTTTTGCTGGCCTGAGTGGTGCAATTTTTGCGGCCCAGGTGGGCTCTGTTTTTCCCCACAGTTTTGCTTTGCTTGTTTCGATTAACGTGGTCTGCCTGATAATCATCGGCGGTGTAGGCAGTATTCCTGGCGTCATTCTCGGTTCGCTGGCTTTGGTGGGCCTGCCTGAACTGCTGCGCGAGTTTTCCGAATTTCGCTTGCTGATTTATGGGGCGCTGATGGTGGTGATGATGCTGGTCAAGCCCGAAGGTCTCTGGCCCTCTGAGGTGCGACAGCGCGAACTGCGCGAAGGTGAAGAAGAAGTAGAAATAGAAACTGTACCCGTTGGGCAAACAGTATAACAAGTGAGTGTATCATGACATCAATTTTATCTGCAAGGCATGTAACCAAACGATTTGGGGGGTTGGTGGCCGTTGATGACGTGGATTTAGAAGTTATAGAAAAGTCAATTCATGCCATCATTGGCCCCAACGGGGCTGGTAAAACAACCCTTTTTAATTGTGTCACTGGTTTCTACTCTGTCAATGAAGGAGAGGTTATATTTCTAGGCGAACCGCTCATGGACATTCCCCCGGACCGGATTACGCGCCGGGGTATTTCTCGTACCTACCAAAATATTCGCCTCTTCAGCAATATGACCGCTATAGAAAATATTTTGGTGGGCCAGGAGCCTCACCTTAAATCTTCGTGGGTTGGGGCGGTGTTAGGGTTACCCGGTACGCGTCGTGAAGAGGAAGCGGCCCACGAGGAGGCCCGGCGGGTGCTCAGATTTATTGGACTGAGAGGCAAGGGCGATATCCTGGCCAGGAATTTGCCTTATGGTGCTCAACGTCGCCTGGAGATTGGCCGGGCTTTGGCCAGTCGTCCCCAGTTGTTGTTACTTGATGAGCCGACAGCCGGTATGAATCCTCACGAAACGACAGAACTGACCAAATTCATCCGGCGTATCCGAGACGAACTGGGCATCACCATTCTCTTGATTGAGCATGATATGCGGGTGGTTATGAATATCTCCGAAAGTATTACCGTGTTAGATTACGGTCGAAAGATTGCTGAAGGTACGCCGGATGAAATTCAAAGCAACCCCAGAGTCATTGAGGCTTATCTGGGCCGCGGTGCTGCCCAGGCTGTGCCAAGTACCAATGGCGGCGGTACGGCGTAGGTTGAAGTATCTAAGACTGCATAAATATCTCAGAAAGTAATAATTCACATATGGCCTTACTAGAAGTAGAAGACGTACACAGCTATTATGGCAATATTCACGCTTTAAAGGGGGTCTCCCTGACCGTAAACGAAGGGGAGATCGTCACCTTGATTGGGGCAAACGGGGCTGGCAAAAGCACGACCCTCAAAACGATCAGTGGCATCGTCCGCCCTCGCCAGGGAAAAGTGCATCTGGCCGGAGAGGATTTGGCCGAATATTCAGCGCACGATATCGTCAGGAAAGGGGTCTCCCAGGTGCCGGAGGGTCGGGGCATTTTTGCCCGCTTGACGGTTACCGAAAATCTGGAGATGGGCGCTTATATCCACAATGATGTCCGGCAGATTGCCGAGAGTATGGAGTACGTTTTTAGCCTCTTTCCCAGATTGAAAGAACGGCGCAAACAGGTAGCTGGTACGCTGAGTGGTGGCGAGCAACAAATGTTGGCCACGGGCCGGGCGCTTATGGCCCGCCCCAAAGTGCTGTTGATGGATGAACCCTCCATGGGGCTGGCTCCCATCCTGGTCGAAAGTATCTTTGAGACGATACAGGACATTAACAAAGAAGGCGGTACCATTCTGCTGGTCGAGCAAAACGCGCTGTTGGCCTTGCAGGTGGCTAATCGTGGTTACGTGATTCAAACTGGTGAAATTGTTTTGCAGGATACTGCCAAGGCTTTGCGTAATAATGAGATGGTGCAAAAAGCCTATTTGGGCATAGATTAATGCCAGTCAGGAAACATCAAAAACAAGGCCAGCCTCTCATTTGCCTCAGTTGTTTAGCAGTTTCCGTAGAGTCAACGTTGGGTAGACGATTAATTCCTATGTTATATTTTAGATGGCAGGTGTGACCAGTTAAGGTTTTTGGGTTAAAGTGCCTTAACCGAGGCCAAAGGCATGTTCATCTTCTCCTCCTTTTTGGGAAGCCCGGCAGTAGTAATGCCGGGTTTCTTGTTTTATGGCTGAATCTTGGCCATTGCAGTCTAAAATCACTTCCCCTAAATCATTCCCCATTGCTTTTGTCACAATAGGATAGGACCAAAGTATATAGTGTTATGTTAAATAATGCTTGTAACTTGGCATAATCATTGATATAATGGGGATTAATCAGTAGAGATTTGTTCGTTCTTTAAAAACAATAAACGTATCTGCCGAAATGAATGCACCGGCATCAGACGTGTCTGATACTTGTGTGTCTGTCGGTGTTTGGTTGAGCAGATATATCAGTTGTTTGTTTGGTGATTTTTCGTAGACGTTACACGTCCTGAGCTTAACATGGTTAAATTTTGCCAGGAGGGTGATGAATAGAACAACGACCAAAGAGCCCAAGTCAATGAATAAAAATTGGTTTGGGCTTTCTTTTTTGCAAAGCCATAAAAAGGGTAAGTCCATCGAATTTTTTTAGTTACGTACTTTATGGTAAGTTAGTTTGCTTTATTATGTCTAATAACTATTGCAATTAAATAAAAGACTCGATATAATTGGGTTAATACAAAAACTTTCCATAAAAGCTTGACATAGTGAAAAGTGAGAGGACACTATGTCGGCTAAAAAATTTACAAAACCATTATTTATTGGGGATGCTAATGGTCATAGGAGAGAATATATGAAAAAATTCAAAACAATTTTAATTTTCGGGAGGAAACTATGAAAAAAATTCTGACGATTATTTTTGTGGTGATGCTGCTTCAGTTGGTCATTGTGTCTGTCAGCTATGCAGCGCCGCCAGCCAGCGGCGGTACTTATCATACCGTTCGTTATGGCGAAACTCTGTTCAGTATTGGTCGGCATTACGGAGTAAATCCCTACCATATTGCTGAGGTCAATGGGTTATACGATCCTAATTACATTTATGCCGGCCAGGTTTTGTATATTCCATCGGGTGACTACGGTTGTCACTCCTATCCCCGGTGTGGTCAAGGTTATTACCAGTACCCCAGCTATGGCTATGGCTATGACTATACCGGCTACTACTACGATGGTTACTACCCAAACTATAGACGATATAGCTACACCTGTGGCTATTACTATAATTGCTACTAACCACAATGGAGGTTAAACTATGCGGAAATATATGAAGAAATCAGTTCTGATTGCGATCTTGGTGGTGATGTTGTTGGCCTTGACCGTACCCATTGCTTCTGCCTCGGGTGGGACTTACCACACTGTTTATTACGGAGAAACGCTTTACAGCATTGGCCGCCGTTACGGGGTAAATCCCTATTATATTGCCGATGTTAACAATCTTTACAATCCTAATCGCATCTATGCCGGGCAAGTGCTGTATATTCCCACCTATGACTATTGCGATGGGTACCAGGGTGGCTATGACTATGGTTACTCTCATGACTGTGGGTATTACGATGGTGACTACTATGACAACAACTATCACGTGGTGGCTTATGGTGAGACACTCAGCAGTATTGCTTACTACTATGGCGTAAGCCCCTGGTCTATTGCCAACGCCAACCGTATTTACAATTTGAACCGCATCTACGCCGGGCAAGTGCTTTACATTCCGATGTCAGGCTACCATAGCTACTACTAATAGCAGGTAGATAAGGCACGGTCTGTAAATAGCTTTAAGGCCAAAATGTAGGCTCAATCAAAAAGCCCCACCCGAGATGGTGAGGCTTTTTTGTTGCCAGGAATGAGGCGATTTGAATGCTCATAGTAAATCTTGCTGAATTCATTATTACTACTATAATCCCAAGGTTGATCAGGTACTATTGCCAAACTTAAACGTCAAGCTTGGTTTAGCCACAGGTAAACCGCTTGGCAATGGGTGGCGATAAGGAATTTGTGGATGGAATACAAAGATTATTACAATATTTTGAACGTCGATAAAAACGCCAGTGCCGACGAAATAAAAAAGGCCTATCGCAAACTGGCCCGCAAATATCACTCGGATGTCAACCCTGGTGATCAAAAGAGCGAAGACCGTTTCAGGGCAATCGATGAAGCCCAGGCGGTCTTAACCGACCCCGATAAACGAGCTAAATATGACCAGTTAAGAGCTAGCTGGGAAGCTCATGTGCGCACTGGTAATAAAAGCGACTTCGACTGGAATCAATGGATCAGTACAGGTAAGGCCAGTGACAGCTCTGACGGCATCAATCGTGGTTTAGATGGTGACCATACCGGTCAAGGCAATGACTTTTCCCCTTTCTTTACGACTATTTTTGCCGGTATGGACACAAAGCAAACCCAGACGGCCCCCTATCGAGGTCAGGACTACTACCAAAAAGTGGAAATCTCTCTGGAGGAAGCTTTTAAGGGCACTTCTCGCATTTTGCGTATAGGGAACCGGCGGATTAAGGTTAGAATTCCCAAAGGGGCCCAAACCGGGACCAAGGTTCGAGTACGTAACGAAGGCGGAGAAGGCCAGGGAGGGGGACCTAGAGGGGATCTATATCTTGAGATTGAGACGACACCCGATCCCACCTTTCAGCAAGTTGACGATGACCTCTATACTGAATTACCTGTAGATTTATATACGGCCGTTTTGGGCGGCGAGGCGACTGTACCCACTTTCAAAGGCAAAATTAAGCTCAAGATTCCTCCCGAAACCCAATCGGGTCGCACCTTTCGCCTGAAAGGACAGGGTATGCCCCGCTTAAAGCAGTCCGATGAACGGGGCGATTTATACGTCAAGATAATGATTCAACTCCCTGAAAATTTGACCGACGAGGAATTTGCTCTTTTTGAGGAATTGGCCGATTTGAGAGGGATGTAAAAGAATTGCGAATGAATCAGGTAAAGAAAGCCGATCTTTCCTCTCACAAAGCCGCCGGGATGGCCCGTGCGGCTTCGTTTATTGCTACCGGTAATGTTGCCAGCCGGATATTGGGCCTGGCTCGCGAAACGGTCATCGCCAACCTCTTTGGCGCAACTGAGCTGGTCTCTGCTTTTGAGGTGGCCCAACGTATTCCCATTATGCTTTACGATTTGTTAGTCGGGGGCATGGTCAGCAGCGCTTTAGTGCCTGTCTTTTCTGAGCAGGCGGAACGAGACCGGGCTGCCCTGTGGCATCTGGCCAGCCTGGTTCTGAGTTTGACAGTGGTTGTGCTGGGGGTGGTTGTCCTTATCATCGAACTGGTCGCCCCCCAGATGGCTTTTTTGTTGGCTGGTGGGTTTGACGATGAATTGTTGGCTGTGACCACCCGCTTGATCCGTATGACCACCCCGGCCGTGCTCTTCCTCAGTTTATCGGGCGTCATCACCGGCCTGCTGTACGCCTTGAAACGATTTGCCCTACCGGCCTTTACCGCCGCTATTTTTAACGCCACCATCGTCGTCGTCGCCCTGGTGGGGGTCATTGTTTTTAAGTGGGACATTGAGGCCCTGGCCATTGGTTTATTGTTAGGGGCGCTTTTACAAGTTGGACTGCAACTGCCCGGTTTGCGAGATGCTCGCCTTCGTTTTGTGATTGATATGCGGCATCCGGGATTGCGGCGCATTGGCAAGCTCTACCTGCCCATCATTTTAGGGCTGGTCATTAGCTTGATCGCCATTGCCCTGGATCGCAACTTTGCCTCTCGTACGGGCGAGCAAAGCATTGCCTGGATGCGTTTTGCCACCACTATTATTCAATTCCCGCTGGGCCTGGTTTCAGCCGCTATCTCCCTGGCCATTTTGCCGACCCTTTCCCGGCTGGCCTCGGCCACAACCGGAACCACCTCCAGCCTGGATGAATTTATGGACACCCTGGCCACCGGCTTGCGCCTGGTGTTGATCCTCATTATTCCGGCCACGGTGGCCCTTTTTATTCTGGCCGAACCCATCGTGGCCCTCCTGTTCCAACATGGCCATTTTACCGCCTTTGATACCCAACAGACGGCTCTGGCCCTGCGTCTTTATCTGCTGGGACTGACTTTTGCGGCCATTGACCAACCCCTGATCTTTGCTTTTTATGCTCGCCAAAATACCCTGACACCGGCCCTGGTCGGTTTACTGGGCGTGGGTTTTTATCTGACAGCCGCTTTACTGCCCAGCCTGGTCCGGCCCATGCGGATGACGGACCTGGTGCTGGCCAATAGCGTCCAGCTTACCGGCCATGCCCTGGTTATGCTCTGGCTGGTTAATCGACTGGCTCCCCTGCGCGGACGGGGGCTGGGCCCAACCATTCTCAAAGCCATCGCGGCTTCAACGGCCATGGGGCTGGCCTTATGGACCACGCTGCCGACCTTAAAGGCTTGGCTATCCGCCGAGCGCTTCATGGCCGAGGTGACTCTGGTCGGTATGTTGTGCCTTTTAGGCGGTGGCGTTTACTTGTTAATGCTGATTCTCCTCCGGACAGAAGAACTGACCCTGCTGTCCGCTCTCCTCCAACGATTTTTGCCCCGATCTGAGGTTTAAGGCAGTTCCGAAAAAATACCTGTGCCCGGTACGGGTAATTGTCCCAACTCCGTGAACCCACAGGGCAAATGACGTGAAGCGTGAAACGTGATGTTTTTACGCCATAAGCCCTCACGTTTCACGTTTTACGTTTCACGCTGCCGAAAGTTTTGGGATGATTTAAATTTCGGAACTTCCTAAATTGTGCCTCATTTTGGAGTATTTGTCATATTGGTCTTGACCTGATTACTTAACATAAATTCGCCAACAGTATCTTAGAATATCTGACTTTCAAGGCCAACATCATCCAACCAGACAAGATCATTTTTTTCTTTCGCCGGCGAATCATTTTTTCTAGCACTACGGCGACCTTTTTGGGATCAAGCGCCATAAAATTCGGGGATTTCAGGGCGTTTTCTCCCCTGTTTTCCTGAAAAGAGGTCTTCATCGGCCCCGGTAGAAAAAGACCAACCTCGATACCGAATGGTTTCAGTTCACGGCGCAATCCTTCGGAAAAACCGGCTAAGGCAAATTTAGTGGCCGCATAAACACTGTTCTCAGCCAAAGCGATTTGGCTAAACAGAGACCCGATATTCAAAATATATCCTGATTCACTTTGTTTGATTAATGGGAGCAGGGCCTTGATACAGTAATACGCGCCAAAGAAATTGACCTCAAAATGTCTGCGCATCTCCTGATTTGAGATGGTCTCTGACACCCGGTAGGTTGCAAAACCGGCATTATTAATCAGCACATCGACATGATGAAATTTCTCCTGCATCATTGCGACCATACGACTTACATCACTTTCGGAAGACATGTCGCATTTGATGATAAACGGAGCGTTGCCGGTCAGCATTTCAATCTCTTTCTGCACCTGATGCAATAATGTCTCAGTACGCGCCACCAAAATGACATCCGCTTTTTTTTGGCTGAAATGCATCGCCATTTCTCTGCCAAGGCCTTTTGAGGCACCGGTTATCACAATAGTTTTATTTTCAATGTCCATAGTTAAATATTCCTTTCCTGAGCGGGACGAAGGCTCAGGCCCCTCCTTTGATGATGAAGTAAAAGTTGTTAACTACATCACCGGCTCTGACCAGATAGTCGTTTTTTTCAAACGTGCGTTCAGAAAGATGCTGAACAAAATGGTCCCATTCATCTTCAGGAACAGGCACCATCTTGTCAACGATATTTTTGAATTTTTTGAGACTTTTTTGGTCTTTCATACGATGAGGCATAAACTGATTTGAATAAGTAGTCCAACTGAAATTTCGCTGCCAATTTGGGACAACAATTATCCGCGCCCCGTTAGCTTGCCCTGTCGTACACAAGACCTCTGTCAGAGTAACTCCAAGATGCCAGTGTTTGCATCTTCATTCATCGCCTTGATCGAGTCAAAGTTTTCCCGCAGAATGGTCTCAACATCTTGGGTCGAACAATTTCCGCGTCGTATCCAAATTACCTTCGGTGGAAATCCTCGCACAATGCTGAACTCACTGAAGTCCACATCTCTTGTAACAATAATATAATCGTGTTGGTGGGCATAATCCCATACTTCTCGGTCCAACGACCGATCAAGCCCAACCTGCATTACATGAGTTGAATTTGGGTACAAATCGGCAAGACGGCCCACTAACCGAGGGGATAGATTTTGGTCTAGCAGCAATTTCATGCGGGAACCGCTACCGTATATCGTTCTCGTTCAGCCGCATATTTGAGGCAGGCCAAAATATCTTCCTGGGTCAAGTAAGGAAAATCAGCCAAGATTTCCTGATAATTCATCCCCGCAGCCAAGTAATCAAGAATATCATACACAGTTATTCGCATGCCTCGGATACAGGGTTTACCGCCCCGTTTCCCTGGCTCAATTGTAATAATTCCTTTGTAATTCATCACTCCTCCTTGCGTGTTGCGTGCTGCGTGTTAAATTTGGTTGAAAACCCTATTTATCTTTTTACCACTGTGTAAGGGTATTGGCAAGTTTAGTTGCGGCTTTGCTGTATTATAGTTCACAGTTCGCAGTTGGCTATTTACACAATCAATTGTAACCTGCGGGAGGGTAGGTAGTTACTATTCCGGGAGAATACCGGCGGCTTGATAAATGGCCAGAACCGTGGCCAAACTACGCTGACCCTCGGCCCCGTCGATCTGGGG
>DAOUMU010000474.1:0-2799 GCA_034409055.1 Anaerolineae bacterium | reverse complement strand
AACGTGAAGCGTAATGACTTATCTACAGCTCATTTTTACGTTTTACGCTTTACGTTTTACGTGGTTGGATGCTTTATGAGGTTGCCTTACCGGAAGTTACTTTTTCATTGTCAATTCTGGTTCTATGATCTTACAAAGGGTGCGTTTCAAATGTCTGAACTGGTTTTGCTCAAGCTTGGTGGCTCGGTCATTACGGACAAAACGCGGCCATTTACGGCTCGCCTGGATGTCATCGAGAGATTGGCCACCGAAATAAAAAACGCCCTGGATGAGCGGGGGAATGATTTACAATTGATCATCGGCCACGGGTCCGGCTCCTTTGGCCACGAGGTAGCGGCCAAATATCAAACCCAGCAGGGAGCCATTACCCCTGATAGCTGGTTGGGGTTTGCCGAGGTGGCCGCTGCTGCGGCTGAGCTGAATCATATTGTGATGAAAGTATTGCGCCAGGCCGGTGTACCGGTCATAAAATTTCAACCTTCGGCCAGTACCCGGACTCGGGGTGAGCAATTGATGTATTTTGAAACCTTTCCCTTAAAGGAGGTGCTCAAGCACGGCCTGGTGCCGGTGGTGTATGGGGATGTCAGTGTGGATGCCTCCCAGGGAATGAGTATCGTTTCCACGGAAAAACTGTTTGATAACCTGGCCCGCGAATTGTCACCGGCCCGCATTATTCTGTGTGGCCACGTCGACGGGGTGTACGATAAAGACCCCCTGACGAACCCAGAGGCCGAACTGATTGATAGTATTGACAGCAGCAATTGGGCCGAAATCGAGGCCATGCTCGGCGGATCGCACGGCGTCGATGTCACCGGTGGGATGTTTACCAAGGTCAGGGAAATGTATCATCTGACCCTGGCCATGCCCCCTATGCAAGCCATGATCATGTCTGCCCAAGAACCGGGCCATGTAGAGGCTGTCCTCAAGGGGCAAACGGTAGATTTTGGCACCCTAATCAATTAGGGGAATCAGCGAATGAGCGAATGGCGAATGAGCGAATGGCGAACCCCGCCAAAGGCACGCAAGCGCAGGGCAGATGTGGCCAATGAGCGAATGATGATTCGCCATTCGCAGATTCGCCATTCGCCTATTCTTTATTACGAGCCCGTTGAACTTTGGCTTGGCTATCGTCGGAAATGGACCAGCCCCCTCCCGTGTTATTACGCAGGTCGTTCTCTTCAATGATACCGCTGCCTTCTCTGGTCACCCATATCGCCTCGCGGCCGTTCTGGTTGATGCGATTATAGCGCAAGGTAGGATTGCCCCCTGTCTTAATCGATACCCCGGCCTGGGTGTTGTCAACAATGTCATTCTCTTCCAACAGTCCCTGCCCGTTATCGTAGCAGTAGACGCCGGCCTGTTTGTTATTGTGGATACGGTTGCGGCGCAGGGTGGGGTTGCCACCGGTTTTGATCTCTACCCCAGCGTGGGAGTTGCCGAAGATATCATTCTCCTCCAGGATGCCCTGACCATTCGTATGAATCCAGACCCCGGTTTGTTGGTTATCATAAATGCGGTTGTCACGCAAAGTAGGATTGCCGCCGGCACTGATGCTGACCCCGGCTTGAGCATTGCCGAAGATATGATTGCCTGCCAATGTTCCCTGAGCATTGGCCAGGCACCAGACCCCGTGGCTCCTGTTATCGTGGATGCGGTTGCCACGCAGGGTCGGATTACCCCCCGTCTTGATTGTCACTCCGTAACGGGCGTGGCCAAAGATGTCGTTCTCTTCCAATATCCCTTGACCTTTTTTGAAGACAAAAACACCGCTTTCATAGCCATCATGGATTCGGTTGCGGCGCAGGAGAGGGTCAGCCCGGTCGTGAATGGCCACACAGGCCAGACTCTGGCTGGTAATGTCACACCCTTCCAACTCCAGGTGTCCCTGGATGATATCGACACCGAACCATTTCCCGTCACCCGTCTGGCGTAGGGTCAGGTTGGTCACGCGGCCCGTTTTAGCTTTAAACAAAACCACGTTTACCCCCGTGGCCTCAACCACCACCTTATCCAGCTCGCCGTCGCCGATGATCTCCAACGGTTTGTCGATGACCATTCCTTCCCGGTAAAGCCCCGGTCGAATCAGAATCTGGTCCTCTGGGGTGGCCGCTTTTATGGCCGCCGTAATGGTCTTATAGTCACCATTGCCTGTTTGGTCTACAATAAGCGTTTTGCCTGATGCCATACAACTTTCCCCTGGTACTTAAAAGTGAGGTCACATCCCCCATACTTTCATTGTATCATCTTTTCCCTTTGATAACCAATCTAACTATAACCCAATGCTCGCCGCTTAACGAAATTGTCCCGATCTACTCGACAATTGCGTGGGGCTGTACTAAACTGACCCTACGGTTAGGGCTGAGATACATTATATCATCTTAAAGAATGGCTCAAAAATGTTAACCTCCCCTTTGTCCAAGACTACTGCCCGGTACGGGTAGTTATCCCAACTCCGTGAACCCGCAGGGCAGGCCCACAGGGCAAGTGACGTGAAGCGTGAAACGTGAGGATTTTATGCTATAAATCCTCACGTTTCACGTTTTACGCTTCACGCTGCCGAAAGTTTTGGGATAATTTAAATTTCGAAACCCCCTTACTTCTATTGCAGGCGATTTGAGAAGGTAATAAATGGCTTGCCTTGTGACCTCATGTCCCCTATAATCAGGAGGTGGGCCATGAAAACTATCGAACTTCAAATAGACGACCAAACCTTTGAGCAAGTTCAACGATTGGCCGAGGCTCGACAGTCTAGCTTGCAAGTTCTGATCGTCGAAATCAGTAACCGCCTACCCTCATGTC
>DAOUMU010000473.1:0-46013 GCA_034409055.1 Anaerolineae bacterium | reverse complement strand
AACGTGAAGCGTAATGACTTATCTACAGCTCATTTTTACGTTTTACGCTTTACGTTTTACGTGGTTGGATGCTTTATGAGGTTGCCTTACCGGAAGTTACTTTTTCATTGTCAATTCTGGTTCTATGTACTCCCTTCAATGCACTATTACTCCCTGAAATTTACACACCTGCATACACAACCCACAGCGCGTACATAGCTCGGGGTTAATCGTATGGGGTTGCCGTTTCTCGCTGGTGATGGCTCCCACAGGACAGTTGCGAGCACAAACCATGCAGCCGTTGCAGACCTCGGGGTCGATCTCGTAGGTAATCAATCCCCGGCAGACGGCCGCCGGACAGCGCTTTTCGTAAATGTGGGCCTCGTATTCGTGTCGAAAGTAGCGCAGCGTTGAAAGGACCGGATTGGGGGCCGTCTGGCCCAGACCGCACAGGGAGGCTAGCTTGACCGTTCTGGCCAATCGTTCCAGGGCCTCAATGTCGCCCGGCTGGCCCTGGCCATCACAGATGCGGGTCAATGTATCCAGCATCACCTGGGTGCCCCAGCGGCAGGGGAGACATTGGCCACAGGACTCTTGCTGGACAAAGTTCATAAAATAACGGGCCAGGTCTACCATGCAGGTGGTCTCGTCGGTCACCACCAGCCCACCGGAGCCCATAATCGCCCCCAGGCTGGTCAGCGAGTCGTAGTCAATGGGCGCGTCCAGATGCTCGGCCGGGATACAGCCTCCCGATGGCCCGCCGATTTGAACCGCCTTGAACGCTTTATGCCCGGGAACACCACCGCCTACGTCAAAAATCAACTGGCGCAGGCTGATGCCCATTGGTACCTCGACCAGGCCGGTATTGTTGATCTTGCCCACCATCGAAAAGATGGCCGTGCCCTTGCTCTTTTCGGTGCCGACAGCGGCGAACCAGTCCGCTCCGTTGGCGATAATCAGGGGGATACTGGCCCAACTCTTGACGTTGTTGATGTTGGTGGGCTGGCCCCACAAACCCCGTTGAGCCGGATAAGGTGGGCGGGGGCGCGGCTCGCCGGGGCGTCCCTCAATCGAGGCGATCAAGGCCGTCTCCTCGCCACAGACAAATGCACCTGCCCCCAGGCGCAACTGGATGTCAAAGTCAAACCCCGACCCCAGGATATTCTGGCCGAGTAGACTACACTGGCGAGCCTGAGCCAGGGCCAGGCGTAAGTTCTCCACCGCCAGGGGGTATTCACTGCGGACGTAGATAAAGCCGGTCGTCGCTCCGATGGCCCGGGCGCCGATGACCATCCCCTCGATAATACTATGGGGATTTGCTTCCAGGATACTGCGATCCATAAAAGCGCCCGGGTCGCCCTCGTCGGCATTACAGATGATATATTTGACGTCACCCGGCTCCTGGCGGCACAGTTTCCACTTGAGGCCGGTCGGAAAACCGGCTCCGCCTCGACCCCGCAGTTGGGAACGGCTCACCGCTTCGATGATTGCCTCCGGGGTCATATACAGGGCCTGGCTGAGGGCCTGGTAGCCACCGTGAGCGATATAATCTTCAATACGGCGGGGATCGATCTGCCCATTCAGGGCCAACACGCGCCGGGTCTGGCGGCTATAAAAGGGCAGGTCTGCTTCATGGATAATCTGCCGGTCGGTAGCGGGATCAACATAGACCAACTCTTGGATGAGCCGGCCTGCTTGGAGTGTTTCGGTGACGATAGCTTGGGCATCACCGGGCGATACCCGCTGGTAGGCGATCTGCTGAGGGTCCACCGTCACCAGGGGACCCTGCTCACAGAAGCCGGGACAACCGGTGGCGATAACCTCGACCTGTCCATTCAGCCCGGCCTTATCCAAAGCTTGCTGTAGCCCGGCCAGTAATTTTTGACTCCCCAGGGCTCGACAGCCGGTTCCGTCACACACCCGCAGCCGGGGCCGGTCGGGGTCAAAGCCCTGCTTGATGGCTTCACGCCACGTTTCTAAGGCTTGGGGCGTTTCCAATCGGTTCATTGTATTCTCTTCAGCAGCCGGTCTACTTTGCTGGCTTTCATTTGCCCTTCGTAAGCACCATCGGCGACTACGATGGGACCCAGGGCGCAGGCGCCCAGGCAGTTAACCGTCTCCAGGGTGTAGGCCAGGTCGGCGCTGGTCTGTCCGGCTTGAATACCCAGGCAGGTCTGCAAGCGGTCAAGAACCTGCATGGCTCCACGTACATGGCAGGCCGTTCCGGTGCAAACCTGAAGCCTGTGCCGGCCTTGAGGTCTTAGACTGAAGGCGTTGTAGAAGGTGGCCACGCTGTAGACCTGGCTCAGGGGGATGTTTAAGCGCTCGCTGACCAGAATGAGTACATCACGGGGCAGGTAGCGGTAGCGATTCTGAACCGTCTCCAAAACGGCTAGTAGAGCAGATTCCCCGGCCTGTGGCTCGGCCAGGATCTCTCGCATATCGTGGACGATGGAAACAGCCATACAACTATTGCGCCCCATACTCGTACCCCCGCTCAAATGCTTTCATGTTCAGCTCCTCGGTACCTTTGGGAATCGAACTCAGGACGGCTTCCCGCAGTCCCTCTACGGAGACACTGTCGGTGTTGGCGGCGACAAAGCCTAACATCACAATGTTGGCCACGATCTTACGCCCCAGTTCTTGCTCGGCGATGCGCGTGGCCGGGATAGCCCGCACCTGGATGTCGTCGCGGGGGCGGGTTAGTTCCACCAGGTCTTCATCAATGAGCAGGAGGCCACCGCTGGCCAACTCTTCATTGTATTTGGCATAAGCCTCCTGCGACATGGCTACCAACAAGCCGGGTTCAGTCAGATGGGGATAATTAATCTCCTGATCGGAGATGATCACTTGGGCGCTGCTGGCTCCGCCTCTTGACTCGGGACCGTAACTCTTGGTCAGGGTGACCTGAAGTTGATCGAACAGAGCGGCCGCCTTGCCCAGGATGTAGCCGGCGGTCATGATGCCCTGTCCACCAAAGCCGGATAAACGTATTTCATGGCGATTCATAGATAATCACTTTCTGGGGTAGGTACTGCCTCGTTGTAAATCATAAAAAGTCGGCTTATCCTCGTCGACAAAGCGACCCACGATAATCTCTCCCGTCAGGCCGATATCAGCCAGAGCCGGATCAATGCCGTGCCGGATGACGCTGTTTTCGTGGTAGTAACTCATCTGCTCCAGGGCGCTGCCCATCTTGTTCCAGCGACCGTAATAGGTGGGACAAGGGGAGATGACTTCGACCACGCTAAAACCGCGCTTCTTTAGTGCTTCCAGGATGGAACGTTCCAGCCGACGAACGTGTAAAGCGGTCCAGCGGGCGACATAAATGGCGCCACTGGCAGCAGCCAAGTAGGGCACGTTGAACGGATGCTCGGCGTTGCCGTAGGGGGAGGTGCTGGTACGGGCGTCGGTGGGCGTAGTTGGTCCCATCTGCCCGCTGGTCATGCCGTAGTTAAAGTTGTTGACACAGATGACGGTCAAATCCATATTGCGCCGGGCGGCGTGGATAAAGTGATTACCACCGATGGCGACCAGGTCGCCATCACCGGAAATAATCACGACCTTCAGTTCTGGATTACCCAATTTGAGGCCGGTGGCAAAGGGAATGGCTCGCCCGTGGGTGGTGTGAAAACCATCCAGATTCAGGTAGCCGGCCGCCCGTCCCGTACAGCCAATGCCCGAGACCACCACCACCTTGTCCAAATCCAGACCTGATTTTTGCAGGGCACTGGCAAAACAGGTCAACATCGTGCCCAGACCACAGCCGGAGCACCAGATGTGGGGCAAGCGATCCTGGCGCAGCAGGCTGTCCATTGGATGGTGTTCGGAGATCAAGACATTGGTCAATGTTTCGGTCATCGGTTAGTTTCCTCCAGTTGAACCGCCTTCTTGATGGCCGTTAAAACGTCATCGGGGTGATGCAGACCACCGCCAGCGTGGGGAACCGGGATCGTTCGGGCCTGTCCCCCCGCACATCGCTCCACTTCGAGGGCGATTTGCCCCATGTTAATCTCCGGTACTACGAACGCTTCCACCTGGGGAGCTAGCTCTCGAATACGATCCTCGGCAAAAGGCCACACCGTCACTAATTTAAGCAAGCCAACTTTTAGACCCATCTCCCGGGCCAGGCGAACCGGTCGGGCTGCCGTTCGGGCCGTGATGCCGTAGGCCACGACCACTACATCGGCTCCCTCAACCTGGTCTTCGTGGAGTTCGATGATGTCGTGCCGGTTGTTTCGTATTTTGCCAATCAGTCGCTGGACCAATCTCTGCTGGGTGTCTACGTTGACTGTATCAGGATATCCTTTCTCATTGTGGGTCAGGCCAGTCACGTGGATGTGATAGCCATCACCAGCACAAGCCATCGGTGGTACACCATCAGGGTCAGGCTGATATGGTAGATACCCATCGTCCGGGGGGGCTTTCGGCTTGCGGCGGGGGTAATATTCGATCTCGGCCACGGGGGGGATGACGACCCGTTCGGTCATATGTCCGACCGTCTCATCGGTCATCACCAGCACGGGGAGGCGGTATTTTTCGGCCAGGTTGAAGGCCCGAATGGTCAGGTCAAATAGTTCCTGGGGTGAGCTGGGAACCAGGGCGATGATTTCATAGTGACCGTGTGATCCCCAACGGGCCTGCATAATGTCCCCCTGACCGACCAGAGTGGGCATGCCGGTTGAGGGGCCAGCCCGCTGCACATTGACCAGAACACAGGGGGTTTCGGTGATGATACCCAGCCCCAGGTTTTCCATCATCAGGCTAAAGCCGGGGCCAGAGGTGGCCGTCATGGCCCGGACACCGGCCCACGACGCTCCCAGCACGGCGTTCATCGAAGCAATTTCGTCTTCCATTTGAATATAAGTGCCGCCAACCTGGGGCAAACGGCGGGCTATACGCTCGGCAATCTCGGTGGCCGGGGTGATAGGGTATCCGGCAAAGAAACGACAACCGGCGCAGATGGCTCCTTCGGCGCAGGCGGTGTCACCGTCCATAAAGAAGCTGCCTTGTAATACACCGTTACTACTCACGTGACACCTCCAGCAAACTAAATTATGTAGGGCAAGTTGCCAACTTGCCCGTAGCACCGTTGACAAGTTAACAACTTGTCTTACAAACCGGAAAGCCAGGTATCTGACATACGTCTATCCGAGGAAAAACTACGACTGACCATTACTGTATAGGTGACTCTTCCACCACGTAAATGGCAAATTCTGGACAAAGCATTTCACACAGCCCACAGGCAACGCAGCGTTGAGCATCGCTCACCTGAGGCGGGTGGTACCCTTTGGCGTTAAATAGACTGGACATCTCCAAAACGCTGCGAGGACAGTAAGTGACACACAACTGGCAGCCCTTGCAGCGTTCAACGATGAGGTGAATCTCACCACGGGGTACGACAACACGGTCTTGGTCGAGCGGTTTACGCCAAAGTCTCACGGCTATCTTCTCCTGAGATGTTGTTCAATAACTTTGTTTATCCCAAGCATTCAGCGTAACGTGGTTGGCGGTCGGTCAGGTCCAGGTTTCGCCGGACGACATCATCCGGGGCTGGGGGGAGGTTGGCTGGTCTGTGGTCGATAATACTGGAACTGGTGCCGGAAGCAATAACGTGGCCTCAGGGGACGATTGGGGGGGTAACTGTCCGATTCAGTGGACCGACCAACCCAATCTGAGGAGGGATAACTGGTGTATTGGAGGGCCAGGTGGTGAAAGAAGATGTTTTATGTCAGTCCAGGAAGTTGACTCAAGTATCCGAATTTTAATGAGGTTGAATGTTGGAAAGCTTAATCAGCAGTATAGCTGATAAATGGAGGCAAATCTAGTGATAAATGTCATTGTTCGTTTGGAGAAATGTCATATTAAGACACCTATCCTACCTGATATGCTCTTTGGATACCGCTATTTCGCTTCCCCCGGTAGCCGGCCACGGTCTGGAACATAGCCCGGATGGCCTGGTCGGGGGTGCCATAATCCATGTTGATACAGCAGACGGCCACCTTGTCCCACGGCGCACCGTGCGCCTGGAGCACCGCCTCCACATCGGCGGCCGCTTCTTCAGGCCTGGCTGTGAGCATTTTGACCGGGTCGAGGCGCAGGCTGAGCCAGGCCTCAGGTAAGGCCGCCCGGCAGGCAGCGATGTCGGAACCCCAACCGACATCCAGGTAGACCGCGCCGGCCCGAGCGTAGAGGGGGGCAAATAAGTGGGCGTTGTTGCCACAATGGTGAAAACCCAGCGGGGGTAATTGTTGGCCTAACCAGGCGTCGTGCTCCATTAAAAGTTCCTCGTACATGCGAGGAGAGATCATCTGCAAGGAGCAGTTAGGAATCGTGAAAATGGTAGGGTCGAAACTGGCGATGGATCGATTGATGCTGATCGACACGTTGCCCGTGCGTGCCTTCACCCGCCGGCCCACTTCGTAGATGGTGTGACGGATCACGGTGTGTAAACGGTGAATCAGGTCCCGATTCTCGATCAGATCGATAAAATAGTCTTGGCCGCGTAGATCAATGGCCACGTTGACTACGCTGTGCAGCGGCACATCGCCTTGCAGATAGCCAAACTCGGCTTCGAGGTTGTCCATCAACGACAAAAGGTTTTGCATCGACGGGGTGGTCTCGATATCGTCCGGCACTTTCAAGGCCCAGGTTTCGGCCTCGCTTAAATTGCGCGGCCGGACCCAGGGGTTGCCATCTTCCTGGTAGTTGACCTCGCACCCCAGAATTTCCTGGACAATGTAACCACTGCCCATCAGAATCGGGCCGATAATCGGTCGCCGGGAGGCATCCTTTTGGCCCAGCCCTAAATCGCCAAAGCGTTCGTAGAGCAGTTGCCGCATGCGCTGCTCCTGCCAGACCCGGCGCTCGGGGTTATAGAAAAATTCCCGGTCAAATGAGAGGCCATAGTTTTTGTGCCACCAGTTGGGGTGGAAGACGACGTCTACGGGTAGATAGGGTTGCGTCATATAACATCTCCTTTCTAAACCAACTTCAATACCCCCCATACTCCTGCAACGCTTCCCACATGGCAATGATATTCTGGGGAGGTACATCGGCCTGGATGTTATGGACCGTGTTAAAAACAAAACCCCCGCCTGGGGCCAGGGCCTCGATGTTGCGCCGGACGTCATCTTTTACCTCCTGGGGGGTGCCGGAGGGTAGTATCCCTTGCGTATCAACCCCACCGCCCCAAAAGACAAGCTCGCGGCCAAATTCCCGCTTGAGCGAAACCGGCTCCATACCTGTGGCCCGGATATGGACCGGGTTGAGGATATCCACGCCAAGTTCGATGAAATCGGGCAGCAGGGGGCGGACGTTACCACACGAGTGGAAGAACAGCTTAACATTGGGGGCTAACTGCTTGATCCGGTCAAATAGGATCCTCAACCGGGGCTTAATCTGCTCCCGGAACATATCGGGCGAGATAAGCTGCGACGTCTGGGTGCCATAATCGTCGGCGTAAGAAATCACATCGACCACATCAGCCAATTGTGGCAGGGCCATCTCCCAAAAGTCCAGCTTGAGCTCAAGTAATTTGTCGAAAAGTACCCCCATCAACTGGGGATTAATGGCCATGTTGATCAGACAATTTTCCATGCCTATGATTCGTTGGGACATTTCAAATAAACCGGCAAAGGGATGCTTGATTAACACCGCATAGCCATCGGTCCGGTAACGTTCGGCCTGTTCTCGCAGGCCGGCAATGCGTTGCGGATCGGCCATATTGGGCCAGGCGTGATTTTTAATATCTTGGGCCGATACATCTGCTCCAGCCAGGGGTACTTGTACGATGCTGAAGTAAAGGCCAGCCGGTTTGGGCCGGTGGTGGGTGATGCCCCATTCGTCGTGGTAGGCCCAGTATTTGCCGGCATCTTCTTCGTGAACGTTCCAGTTATGGCTGTTGAGCGGGAAAAGTCCGCGTACATCAACACCTAACTGCTGAATGATGTCGTCATTTGGCAGGGCCAATTGCTGGATAGAGTCACACAGTTGCACGTCAACCGGTGACAGCCCCAAAGCCTGGCACAGGTTACGATAGGCGACCACGTGAATGCCTGTGACCTGGGCGCTGCCAAGGTCAAACGGGACCCGGTCCGGTTCCTGGTGATTTAAGGTCGTTAGTAAACGTTCTCTTGAATTCATTTCATATCCTCCTCAGGCCCAACCGGGGCAAAACGAAACATGCCGTATTGGGCCCGGTACATGTTGCTATCATCTGTCTGCCGGATGATCTGCCACATTCGGCCGGCCATCGACTCCAGAATGGACTGGAAGGCAGGGTCGGAGGCCAGGTTATGCTGCTCATGCGGGTCTGTAGCCAGGTCGTACAATTCATCCTCATCAAAACCGTTGAAGACGTATTTGTAGTTATCCCGCCACAGGGTGCGCTGGGTGTAGAAGAAACGTTGCCCGTGACACTCGGCGAAGGCTTCAGATGGCCACTCAGGCTGCTCGGACTGCAATAGCGGCACTAGTGAGCGGCCGTGGCCGGAAAAATCATCACCAATGGTTAATTGCACCAGGGTAGGGGCCAGGTCGATTAAACTGACGATTTGTTCGACCTGCCGTCCGGCGGGAATGCCCGGCCCTGTCATAATGAGCGGCACCCGGTAGGCTTCCTCAAAAGCCGGAATGCCTTTCAGTATCAGACGGTGAGCGCCCATGTAGTCGCCGTGGTCAGAGATAAAAACGATGATCGTATTCTCTACCTGGCCCAACTCTTGCAGAGCAGACAGAATACGACCGATCTGGTCATCGATCAGGGAACAAAGGGCATAGTAGCAGGCCGTGGCCTGGGCAAACTGGGGCCACTCCAACTCACGCCAGACCCGTTGTATGCGCCGGTAGATATTGGGCCGGTCTGCCAAGTCATCGTCGAAGTTGGGGGGGCAGGGAATGTCCGCCGGATCATAACGGTCATAATAGGTCCTGGGGACAACATAGGGATCGTGGGGCGCTTCGGTACTGATGAAGAGGGCCCACGGCCGGTTGGGATCGCGGACAGCCTGCTGTAAAAAGTTGAGGCCGTCAGTGTACAACTGATACTCGGGTGTGACTTCGACCGGCTCGTCGGTGACCCCGTACAGCAGAAAATCACGGTAGCCTTTTTGCTTGACCGTGCCTCGTATCCGCATGGGGCTATCTCGCTCAACCAGACCTTGCAGTTGCTGGTACCGCTCAACCTCATAAGTGTCGAAGCCAAAGTTTTCCAAGCGGTTCGTACGCTCGATGTGCCACTTGCCGAAGTAGCCGGTGTGGTAGCCTGCCGCATGCAGGGTCCGACTCCAGAAGGGTAAGTCTGCCTTGAATTCGGCCCGGTAGGGTTCAACCGCATGCGTACAATCGACCATGCCGTGGCTATGGGGCAACAGCCCGGTCATCAAGCTGGCCCGGGTGGGGGAGCAGATGGGATTGGGCGCGTAACAACGGGTGAAGCGCGTGCCGGCCGCAGCCAGTTGGCTCAAGTGCGGCATTTGGCAGAGCGTCGTTGGCTCGGTAGTATCGGCCCGCTGCTGGTCGGTAATCAAGAAAAGCAAGTTGGGTTGAGGCATTTATCATTCCTTTCGTTAGGGCACTGGGTCCGTATAGTGGGATGGGTAAGTTATTTAATCACGATCCTAAACGGAAGCTTCAACTGCGTGCAGAGCCGTATCGGCAGTGTCACGGATGTGTACCGCCTGGATCGTCCGCCGGCTACGCTGCCATAACCAGACGGTTTGCATAAAAAAACCGGCCACAAAGGCCACTATGCCCACATATAATCCGGTGATCTGCCCCCAGATGACCCCAACTACTAGAATAGCTCCACTGGTCAACAAAAAGATTACTACGGACTCGGTGATTCCCCGGGTGTGGCGACTGTATGTAATCACACCCTGATACCAACTCTGTAAGGCGCGCAAGCCGGGTAATAACACGGCCAGCCACAGTCCTTGACGAGCCAGAGCGACCAGTGGTGGGGTTAGCCCGGCCACCTGCTTGAACCAAAGGGTCACCAGAGGCGTGGCGACCATCATTGACAACAGGACGATGGTCGATATGACCAACAAAGCCGTGAAACGGCGTAAGCTACGCCCGGGCTGGGGTTCATCTAGCAGTGCAATGACCGTCTCATTGTGGGCAATGCCGGCACTTTGCCACATGTTGAGCAAGCCAAAGAGAACCGGCCACACGGCCAACGACTCCAGGGCATGGGGCATTCGGCTTAGAGCGGCACTGACCAGGGGGTGTACCAGAAAGGTCAGTAGGACCGTTATCGCCAAGGGGATGTAGAAATCTAAGAGAGTAGGCAGGGTGAGGGGTGGATCCACCGGCGTGGCCTGCTTAAGTTGGTGGCCCAGGAGGGGGCGAACGCGCAGCCCGGTATAAAGGGCTTCGCTGATGACCCCGACGATGACGGCACTGGTGGCCACCACCACCCCGGGTACCAGGCCAGATAAATAGCCCGCCGTCAGTACCAGACCGTCCATGCCCAGTCGCAGCAGCGATCCCCAGACCACGGCTCGGGAGCAATCAAAACGAATCAGCACCCCCTGCCCAAAGCGCCGATATCCCGTTCCCCAGGACCAGGGCACCATAATCATCAGGCCCAGCCGGGCCGGTTCGATAATTTCCACCGGGGCCCCAATCAGGTGGCCCATCACCACGTCGTAAAGTGGGGTAAAGGCGATGAGGGCGTGCAGCACCGTCAGCGAGGCACCGAGGCCCAGCATAAAGCGACGCAATTTGACGTATGAGTGCCAATCTTTGCTCAAGGCGGTCGAGGCGGCCAGGAGCATCACACTTGGGGCCTGAACAATGGTGGACAAAGCAAAGACTACTCCCCAGGCGGCCAAATTGATCTCCGAATCGGGTAGGCGGGCAATAACGGCACTCATCAGCGGAAGTTCGGAGGTCATCAACAGCCAACTGACGGCCAACGGCCACCAGGTACGGACGATGCGCCGCAAGGTTAGGGGAGGATGGTTGGTAGGGGCGGTGACAGTCATTTACAATTATTCACTATTCGGCTAGCCGTTGCAGGACCTCAATACAGTAGATGAGGGCTCGGGGCAGGTGGAACGGATCTTTGACCGGCAGGGCCACGGTGTCAGTAATTTTGTGACCCTGTCGATCCAGTTTTTGGGTCCATTCTCCATATTTGGGCACCGGATAGTGGCTGAAAGCATAATTATGCACCCGCTCAAACCAGTCCAGGCACCACGACTCTCCCGAAAGTTCGTAAGCCAGGAGCAAGGCGTAAAGCGTTTCCGTATGGGGCCACCACAGCTTGACCTCGGCAAACCGCCACCAGGGTGATTGGCCCTCGGCATCACGAGCGTGGACAATGCCCCCATATTCATTGTCCCAACCGAACTCAATATGCCATTTGATGGTTTCAATCGCCTGCCGCATACGGGTCTGCTCACCCGTCCGCTGATAGATGTGGATCATAAACCACATCGACTCGATGGCGTGCCCCGGTACAACGGACCGGCCTTGCGGCGAGTCAATCAGAGAATTGTCCAGGTGAACGAACTCATAAAGCAGTTTCCGGTCAGGTCGGCGGTAGGCATTCATCACCTCGTTCGCGTGGAAGAGGCTGGCTTCGATCATGGCTTGGTTGCCCAAATAGTGGCCCAATTCGTTAAAAACCAACGAGAAGATCATCGAAATGGCGTGGGCTTTACCGTTCTCAGGCATCTCGAAGGGGGCGGTTTGATAGTCGCCACGAGCCAGCCTGCTTTGCACGTTCTCATAGGTGGCCAGGGCCAGGTCGATGACCGCCTGATCGCTGGTGGCCCGGGCCAGTTCGGTCAGCCCATAGATGGCAAACCCGTCGGCGTAAATACTGGTGGCTCCTTGTAAAATTTGGCCATCTTTGTTAACACAAAAGACCCACTGCCCTTTTTCATCGCGGCCATATTGTTTAACAAAGTCAAAGATATGCCGGGCCACGTCGAGCCATTCCTGCCTGGGCTCGATTTTATTGTAGAGGGCCGAGAAGGTCCAAATGGCCCGCAGTTGGGACCACATATACTTGTCCTCACTCAGGACTTGACCTTCATCCGAGATACAGGTCAAGATACCCCCGTTTTGCCAATCGATGGCGTGGTCCAGCCAGAATGGGACGACCCGTTCTAGCAGTTCGGCCCGATATATGGCCAATAGATCAACAAATCTGGTATTGATTTGCATGGTGTTGTCCTTTGTTATTTATGGCTGGCAATCTGATCGTAATCCCAGCCCAGTTGCTGACAAACAGCTTGCACGTGGTCGTCCCAGGTAGGTTCGATCTCGGGGCGGCCGGCGGGGAAACAATCGATGGCTAAATATTTAAGCGTAGTGTCACCCAGGCAGTGGATTGTATGTAGCGTAGACGGGGGAATACGCACCACGTCGCCGGGATTGACCGGATAGATCTGGCCATTCTGGCCAATTTCCAGGCAACCTTGACCACTTAAGATATAAAATATCTGCTCGGTATCGTCGTGTTGGTGCAGCGGCGGGGCTTCACCGGGGGCCAGGACGACAATAAACACCTCACTGCTGGCAGCTTCGGAACGATCCATCACCAAGTCGTTGATGTGGGTTGGAAATTTGTATCGTTTTGTTTGGTGGGTGCTGAATACGTATTGCATTGTTTTAGTTCTCCTGGGTTCTGTATGCCGCCAACATCTGGTCCATCACCCAACTGGTGCGGGCGGCCGTTTCACCGGTGCTGGGACAACGGCCAACGCCAATCAATTCATCAACCACCGTTTGGATCATGGGCTGCTGGATGTGAGGCGGGGGTTTAATTGGAAATTCAGTCCTGCTCTCGTTGGTGGTCAAGATAACCGGCTCATTGCCAAAAGTTGAATATGAAATTTTGCCTTGACTACCCACGATTTCGGTTAGATCAAATTGACCAAAACTGGTAAAACACCAGGTGCCCACCCCTTGCACCCCAGACTCAAACACAAAGGTACCGGTGACAATATCCTCGGCCGGGTAATATTTGGCTTGATTGGCGGCAAAGCCCTGCACCGAATGGATGGGACCCAAAACGTAGTCCAAAAAATCGAGCATATGGGAGGCCAGGTCGACAAAGTGGCCGCCCCCGGCAGTCTCCGGGATGACCCGCCAGGGAAGGGTTTGAGGATCAAGTTCTGCTAGGCGAGGTTTCATATAAAGCGTTATCGTCACAAAGCGGATATCGCCAATAGCCTGAGTGTCAATCAGTTCCTTTATTTTCAAAAACCGAGGTAAAGCTCGTCGATAATAGGCCACAAAAAGAGGCACCCCGGCCGATTGACAGACTTGAATCATTTCCTGGCAATCGACAAAGTTCAAGGCCATTGGTTTTTCAATATAAGCCGGTTTGCCGGCCTGGGCCGCCAAAATAGTATATTCTTTGTGGGATGCGGGCGGGGTGGCGACATAGACCGCATTTACTTCGGGATCGTCAATTAACGCTTGAGCATCGTCGTACCACTGAGGCACGCCGTGGCGTTGGGCATAATCTTTGGCCAGTTCGCCGGTTCGCCGCATTACGGCCACCAGGCTGGAGTTATTCGCTTTTTGAAAGCCGGGGCCACTTTTGACTTCGGTCACGTTACCGCAACCGATAATCCCCCATCGAATCGTGTGCATGCTTCCTCCTCGTTGGAAGAGTGATTAAAATTGGTATCCATTATGCCGCATAAACCCAAATTGGGCTAGACCAGGCCCGCTGACCGTTACGTTGTTCCACTCGGATCCGGTAATGGGTTTCACCTGTGACTGGTTCATCGTCTTCGACCACGAATTCAGCCTGATAGCCTACTTCCGGGATAATCCGGTGCAGCTTTGCTTTGTAGGCCATGTTGTAGTAAGGGTCCTCCCGCTCGTGGGACTCCGGTTCCAAGCCACAATGCTCGTGCAACATACGTACACATTCATCCCTGAACCACATGACCCGGCTGCCGTTAGCCAATGAATGGACGGTGCCTTTTTCTTCGAGTCCATTCAGCCGGACCGCCAGTTCAGCTTCGGGAACGGCCTCGAATTCAAACACATTAGCATTCTGGCTTGGTTTAAGCACATCCTGGGTTGAACTGCGCATATTGAAGGTTGCTTGCTCCTCCGCCAGCTTGGGAATCCCCTGGCCCGGAGAAATCCAACACGGTTCGTAATTAAGAAAACGTCCTTGATCGACCAGTAACTCACCCTGCCAGTCACGATCTGGCATGTCCAGCTCATTGGGCCTTGGCCCCCAGCCGACCTCTATTCTCAGCTTAAACCGGGTCCGCACGCTTGGACGGGGCAGGTCCCATGTCCCCTGGTGACAGTGAGTGGCGATCACTCGCCCATTACGAAGGAGTTCGATACGATCGAGGGCATCGGAGCCGCGCACCTTCACCCGAACCTCTCGCTGCTGAGAGGCTTTAATGATACTGCCCATTGGCGCCCCGTTGACGGTGAATGCCAACTGGATCCGGTCTCCGGTCACTCCGTAGACACGACGAGCCAAGAATGCTTCCCATAGACCATCGCGCGTTAGTTCGTGAGCCATACAGGCCATCAACCCCTGCCCGTAATGCCCCGGCACATTGCCCCAATTGTCTGTCGAACAAATCGCCCCCAGGTGAAGTCCCCGGTCCAGGGCATCCTGGTAAGTGCCACCAGCCGTGCCCGGCCCCAGGTGGGAGTTCTGACGCAGCCCCACCCATTCCTCATCCATTTCGGAACAACCGTGGATAGAGAAAACCTCCATAAAGGGGCTGATCTGGTCGTTGCAGAAAGACCAGGTGGGGGCTCGCCGGCCAACGTAATACCCCGTGTGGTGGGGGATGGCGATGGCCTGGTGGCCACGTAAACAGTTGTATAGTTCTTTTATGGCCTGGACGCGGAATATCGGCAAACCTTCCTGACGATAGTAAACGTTGTGGTCTCCCCAAGCGCCGTCGCCCTGCCATTCGTAGCCGGGAAACGTGACGAAACTACCCGGCTGATGATGTTGTCTCGATGCTTCCTCTACCTCGGCCCACTCCCTTTTTAGCCTGGCTTCGTCTTTCCATTTCTCCAGGATAAGCGCTTGCTGACCCTCAAGCTCGACGGAGTGTCCCCCGGAACGGAAGGCATCGGCATAGGAGGTATAGTAGGCCATCGCGTAAAAATCGAGATGCTTGGCCGCCTCACGACAAATTTCATCGAGCGAAGGGATCTGTTCCCCAAACTGATAGGTGTTGTGGTGAGTTTCGCCCCAGAACAGTTGGTATTCCATCAGTCGGTCAATCTTTCCAGAGTCTCAATGGCGATGATCAAGCCCCGGGGCAGGTGATACGGATCTTTGACCGGCAAGGCGATCAGGTCATCAATTTTGTTACCCTGGCGGTCCAGTTTCTGGGTCCATTCCCCATATTCTTTTATTCACTCACACCGGCCTGAATACCGGCCAGCTTTAGCTCGTGAGCCCGATGGCAACTGACGTAATGATAGGGAGAGATTTTCTCCAAAACAGGCGTTTCGGTGGAGCAGATATCAACAGCGTGAGGGCAGCGAGGATGAAAATAACACCCCGCAGGGGGATTGGCCGGGCTGGGAACATCTCCTTCCAGGGGAATCATTTTTGAGCGTACGCGGGGGTCGGGCACCGGCACAGCCGACATGAGTGCCGCTGTGTAAGGATGTTTTGGTTCATAGAAAAGGGCTTCAGTGGGCGCAGTTTCTGCAATTTTGCCGACATACATCACCGCGACCCGATCGGTAATGTGTTTGACCACACTCAAGTCGTGGGCCACGAAGAGATAAGTCAGGTGTAGTTGTTCTTGCAACTCCAGCAGCAGGTTAAGCACCTGGGCTTGAACCGAGACATCCAGAGCCGAGACCGGCTCATCGGCCACCACCAGGCGCGGATGCAGGGCCAGGGCGCGGGCGATGACGATACGTTGGCGTTGGCCGCCGCTAAAAGCGTGCGGGAAGCGCTGCATATACTCGGCCCGGAGGCCCACCAGACGAAGTATCTCGGCCACCCGTTCGGTCCGTTCCTGACGATCCTTTATGCCATTCACTAACAACGGCTCGCCCACAATGTCAAGAAGATTCATGCGGGGATTGAGCGAGGCAAAGGGGTCTTGGAAGATCATTTGCATCTCGCGTCGCAGGGGACGAATTTTATCGTCAGGTAAGGTAGCCACATCAACAACCCGGTCAGCTTGGGTACGGAAAAGGATTTGACCCCCTGTTGGCTTCAGCGCCCGCAGAATGCAGCGGGCGGTGGTCGTTTTGCCACAGCCACTCTCACCGACCAGCCCCAGTGTTTCGCCTTCGTTGATATAAAAATTAACATCATCAACGGCGCGAACGTAACCAACGATCTTCTTAAAGAAGCCCCTTTTGATAGGGAAATATTTTTGTAGGTTCTTAACTTCCAGAAGAACTTGCCCATTTTGCTGAGTTGTATTCACTACAGTGTTACCTCACTATCAACCGTGTTGGACGGATACGTGAAACGTGAAAGTTTGATGGTGTAAAATCATCACGTTTCGCGTTTCACGTTTTACGTTTTATCGAGTAACAGTGCCCTTGGTTTAGTTGTCATTATCCTGCTTTAAGACTCGTCTGCTACATCATGATACAAAAAGCAGCTTACCGATTGTTTCTCATTAATGGGCTGCGGGCTTGGCGTCCGCTGGTTACAGACACCGGCCATGAACTCTGAACAGCGGGGATAGAAGGGACAGCCGGGTGGACGATTAAACGGGTGCGGAATGGACCCTTCAATGGTTGGTAACACGGTCCGAGACTCGGATTGAACCGTGGGAATCGATTTTAGTAACGCTTTGGTGTAGGGATGTTGTGGGTTATGGAAGATGTCGTCCACCGGCCCTGTTTCCATAACCCGGCCCAGGTACATAACGACCACATAATCGGCAATCTGGGCAATAACACCCAGGTCGTGAGTGATGAAGATGATAGCGGTATTGTGCTCCTGCTGCAATCCGCGCAACAAATTAAGTACCTGGGCCTGGGTGGTCACATCTATGGCGGTGGTGGGCTCGTCGGCGATCAACAATTTGGGATTACAGGATAGGGCCATAGCGATCATAGCCCGCTGACGCAGACCGCCACTGAGCTCCCAGGAGTAGGCATCAATGCGCTGTTCCGGGCTGGGCACGCCTACCTCACGCAGGCGGTCGATGCCAATTTTGCGGGCCTCGGCTTTGTTAACCGGCTGATGCAGCATAATAGCCTCGATCAACTGGTTGCCAACGGTATGTACCGGGCTAAAGGCAGCCATAGGTTCTTGTGGGATCAGAGCTATTTCGCCGCCACGGATGTCGCGCATTCGTTTGCTGTTAGCATCCAGCTTGACCAGGTTGGTCATTTCAGCGCCACCGTTAAGCCGGAACAAAATTTCGCCATCTACAATTTTGCCCGGTTTTTCAATGATCCGCAGCACAGATTTTATGGTAACACTCTTGCCGCAGCCGCTTTCGCCCACAATGCCAACCACCTGACTGGGGTACACATCAAAGCTGACGCCGTCAACAGCTTTGACGGTACCTTCGTCAAGGCCAAAATAGGTCTTAAGGTTGCGTACTGAGAGGAGTGGTTTGCTATTTTCCATTAGTTTTTCCACGATTTTAGATTTTCGATTTTGGTACGAAGTCGCTGAAAAACTCAAAACCGTCAATCATAAATAAAATTAACTATAGGGATCGGCGGCGTCGCGCAGGCCGTCGCCCAAAATATTTAAAGTTAACACGGTAATAATTACGGCCAGACCTGGTAATAACAGCCACGGCGCCAGGGCAATGGATTGCAGGTTTTGGGCTTCTTGCAGCAGCACGCCCCAACTAATGGCTGGAGGACGCAGCCCAAGGCCCAAAAAGCTCAGGAATGTTTCGTTGATAATCATCACCGGAATGGCCAGCGTGCTGGCGGCGATAATGTGGCTGGAAAAGGTCGGGACCATATGCCTGAAAATGACCCGGGGCCGGGATGCCCCAACCAGTTGGGCCGCCACCACAAAATCCTCCTCCCGCAGCGACAGGAAACGCCCGCGAACCTCACGGGCCAGCGTTGTCCAGCCAATTAGGGCCAGAATGATGGTGATGGCAAAGTAGACTTGCTCTACCGACCAATCGCGCGGCAGGGCAGCGGTTAGGGCCATCCAGATAGGAATGGGCGGCAATGATTGCAGCAATTCAATAAGGCGCTGGATGATCATATCAATCCAACCGCCAAAATAGCCCGAGATACCGCCCAATAGGATCCCCAAGAGAATGCTAACAATCACCGCGACTAACCCGATTGACAGCGATACCCGCGTCCCGGCCATCAACCGCGACCACTGATCGCGGCCCAGGCGGTCTGTGCCTAGCAGGTGAAATTTTTCGCCACTTTCCGGGTTTTCAACGCCCAGCAGGTGGATATTGGTGGAGATCAGGCTAAAAATTTTATAGTCGTAGCCTTGGGCCAAGAGTTTTACAGGCACAATTTTGGTTTTATCCGGCACCCACTCCATCATTAAGGTTGTGGGGTTACGCTGGCCGGTTACATCGTAGACGTAAAGAAAAGAACCATCTTCGCCAAAAAAACGTAGCCGCTGAGGAGGTACAAAGGAGCGAATGGCGTCACTTTGGTGTGGCGGCAGGGTGCTGTAAAAATCGGGCAGCAAGGCGATGGTCACAATAAAAATAATGATGATGCCGCTGATCAGAGCCAGCCGGTGTCTTTTAAAACGCCACCAGACCAGTTTCCAGTTGGGGGCGACGTAAATGGCCTCTACATCGTGATTCAAGCCGGGTAGGACCACGACCCCGTTTTCGGCGGCGGTTTCTTCGGGTTCGGCGGGTACCGGGGATATGTGGACAGTGGACATAGTTTAACCTTCCTCCATCCGAATGCGCGGATCAAGCCAGGCCAGCAAAATATCAGACATAATGGTGCCGATGATAGCTAGCATACAGTAGATCAAAATGATCGCCCCGGCCAGGAACATATCTTGCACAACCAGCGCCCGCAGCAGCAGCGGCCCGATGGTGGGTAAGTTGAGGACCGTGGCCACAATCAAACTGCCGGAGAAGATCAGCGGCAGATACCAGCCAATGGTGCTGACCAGCGGATTAAAGGCCAGGCGGACCGGATATTTCATCACCAGCCGCCATTCCGACATGCCTTTGGCGCGGGCCATCTCCATATAGGGTTTTTTGAGTTCATCCAGCAAATTGGCCCGCATAATCCGGGCCAGCCGGGCTGTGCCGTCGAGGGCTAGAATCAGAGCGGGCAGCCACAGGTGTTTGAACAGGTCAACCAGACGAGCCCAACTCCAGGGCGCGTCGACATACTCCGGTGAAAAGAGACCGGTAACGCTGGCCCCAAAATATTTAAAAGCGACCCACATAAGAATGAGCGCAGTCATAAAGGTAGGGGTAGCGACGCCGATGTAGTTAAACACGGTAAAAAAGTAATCAAGAAAGGAGTATTGGTGCGTGGCCGAATAAATGCCAATGGGAATGGCAATGGACCAGGTGATTAAAAAGGTGAACGCGCCCAACATCAAGGTTAGAACCAACCGTTCAGAGATTAACTCTAAATTGGATTTTCTCCAGTCAAGGGACACTCCGAGATCACCCTGCACAACATTTCCTACCCATTTGATATATTGAATATATATGGGCTGGTCGAGGCCGTATTGGATGCGCAGGGCGTCAATTTGGGCTTTTTCCATGGTCGAACCTGAAGCGGCCAGTTCGGCAATGTAGCTGGTTATAAAATCGCCAGGGGGAGCCTGGATCAGGGCAAAGGCGATGATGGAAAAGATGAAGAGTAGTAGCGGTAAGAGTAAGAGCCGTTTTATAATATATTGGGCCATATGTTTACCTCGGTAATTGTGAATTGTGGATGATTAATTGTGGACGAAAAACAGTTCACAATTCGCCATTGACAATTCACAATTAGCTCTTGATGGTTTTCTCGCGCCCACGCTGTGGCGTCACGTCGGGCGTGGGCGTGAGAAGAACCCTGGTTCCCAAACCCAGTTTGGGAACCAGAATACAGGAGACTACTACTGCGCGTAGAAATACTGTTCCGGGCGGGTATCACCTGGGGTGCGTAGCGGCCAGTCGTTGCCGGCTACGACCGGTACGTTTTTCATTTTGGCGTTGACCACAACCACACCTTGAACACTGGGGGTCAGGCCCACGGTGCCGATTTCCCAGACATTGTCGGCCCAAAGTCTGAACAGTTCTTGAGCTAACTCGATCTGGCGGCCGCGGGGAGACACCTTGGCTTCGTCGATGATCTCGACAATTCGGGCGATGTCGGCCGGCGGCTCGATGCCTTCAGCGCCGTTACTGGTGTACCACTTGCCGTACAGGGGCGCAAAGCACAGGGCTGGATCGCTGCGCGGGTCAAACTTGGGCTGACCGCTGAACGGGAAACCGGTGGTGTCCTCGTTCCACATTTCGGCCATCAGCTCGTTGGCGGGGCGCATTGCAAAGTGCAGGGTCCGCTCTCTAAGTTCAACGTGGGCCTTGATCCCCACGTCCGCCCAGTCTTCAACAACCAGTTGGGCGATAGAGGGCCAGTCCACGAACTGTTCCGGAACGACGCCTATTTCAATGTCCAGCGGGGAGCCGTCGGGCAGAGTGCGGAAGCCGTCGGCATCTTTGTTGGGCAGGATTTCATCGAGCATCTGGTTGGCCAGGTCGGTATTGTACTCGGTGTACTTAAAGGCGTATTCATCGCCCGGATAGTAGGGATGGAAGGGGGCGGGCACGCCCTGGCGAGCTTCTCCGACACCCAGAAAGGCCAATTGCTTGATGGCTTCGCGGTCAATGGCGTATGACAGGGCTATGCGGAAATCTTTGTTGCGGAACATCTCGACTTCGGGACCGGTCCAGGTCTGGTTGAACATGATCACCGCATCGGAGCCGCCAAAGGAGGGCCAGGTGATGACCCGGTAGCCGTTGGCTTCGGCGTTTTGTACCAGAACGGGGTAGTTGTTCATATCGATGTGCCGTCCCTGCATATCAATTTTACCCTCTACCGCGGCCAGGTTTAGGGTTTCTCTATCTAAATATTGGGTGAAGCGGACTTCATCGATGTAGGGGAGCTGGTTGCCGGCCGGGTCGACCCCGATGTAGTAGGGGTTGCGCTTGATGGTGAAGACGGGGTCCGACACGGTCGAACCGTCTGGCGCCCAAGCGGCCATACTGGGGCGCTTCCCGCTCAGGTGCGGCATAGCCTCTACGGCAAACAGTTCGGTCCAGGTGTCGAAGCCTCTTTCGGCCACCTTGGCATCCAGTTCGGCCTGATCGGTGTAGGTGGGGTGGAACTGCTTCAGGTAGTGAGCCGGCGCAAAGACCAGGTTGCTGATGGCTTTGTCGGCGCCGTCTTTGTTGGCCAGGTCCAGCAGAAAGGCGGTATTTGGCTCGTTGAAGGTCCACTTGACGGCATAATCGCTGACCTTTTCGACCGTGGCCATCGTGCCATCCGCATTTTTCATCCAGGTCAGACCACCGGGCGTCAACTCTTCGTTCAAGAAGATGTCGTTGTACCAGAACATAATGTCATCGGCGGTGAAGGGTTCGCCATCGGACCATTTGGCGCCCGGTCGCAAGCGGACGGTCCATTCGGAGAAATCCGCGTTGCTTTCCCAGCCGGCGGCGATGTGGGGGATCACTTCGGCGCCGGTGGGCGAGTAGCGCACCAGGGCGTCGTAGACCACGCGGGTATAGTTGTTGTGGTCAGATGGGCCGGTAAAGCCCCGGTTCAGGACGCCACCGTACTGGCCAATCTCTTCAACCACGGGGATGATCAAGGGGTCGTCGGGCAGGCGTTCCTCGACCGGCGGCAGTTCACCGGCGGCTACCATTTCAGCCAGTATTGGCGCTTCGTTGTAGCTACCGCCCGGGATGTTGCCAATCATAAAGGCATTGGCCTCTTCGGTTGTGGGTAGGTAAATCGTCCAGCCTACTTCAACCACGTTGGGGTCCTCAATGAGGGTCAACGAGTCATCCTCGGTAGCCTTCTGGTTGTTGTAGAACAGAATAGCGGTATAAACCAAGGGGTCGCCATATTGTTTTTCGGCGATCTTTGAGAGGGTGTCATCAGCCTGAATCGTGTAGGTACCACCGCCTTGCAGCGGTGGCGCTGCAGCCGCCCACACAGGTAGCAAGGCTAAAACCAGTATAGTCAGAATGAACGGAATAAATATTTTTCTACTCACTTTGTAAACTCCTCCTATTTCATCGTATGGGATTTAGATAAAATATATTAAGCCTGGCAACACAACGTATTGCCCTTACCAATGTGAGGTATTTATCTTGTCGCTTAATCGTTCAATAGACATCCCTCCTTTTTGGCACATAAGATTCATCAGTCATTCCCCAGGTATCGCGTTGAGTGGCATGGAAAGTGGCCCGGTTGTACCTCGCCTCCGCATCCGCTCTTCTTTGGCTTTGGGGATACGGACAGAGATGCGTGTGCCCTGGCCCAGGGTAGATTTTAAATTTAGTTCGCCGCCAATTAACCCAACCCGTTCCCGAATGTTGAGCATCCCCAGGCTGCCCCGCTCTTCGTAATTACTCATCACTTTATCTACCTCGAACCCCTCGCCGTCATCGGTGATGGTGATGTAAACGGCGGTAAAGGTTTCCTCGATTTTCACCACAATGTGATCGGCCTGAGCATGCTTGAGGGCATTGTTAACCGCTTCTTGTACGATGGAAAAGATGGTTCCCTCAATCTTATCATCAAATCGGGACAACTCGCCGTTCGGATTGATGGTTTTAATGTTAAACGTTAGTTTGGTCTTTTCTTCGTCTACGTCTGCCTGCCGGCGATCCATAAAAACTTCTAAGGCGGGGACCAGCCCTTGCATTTCTAAAGTCAGTGGTCGTAACTCAAAGAGCAGGGTGCGGATTTGGTGAATGGCCTGTCTGGCCAATTCTTGGGTAAGGCCAATTTCTTTCGGTAGCTTTTCCGGCTCCTTTTCCAGAAGCAGTTTGCAAAAATCCAACCGCATCATCATAGCACTGACTATTTGGGTCGGGCCGTCGTGTAAATCCCGGGCCAAGGCTTTGCGCGCCTGTTCCTCGGCGTCAATAACCCGATCACGTTCAGCCAGTACATTTTCGTGTAGACGAGCGTTTTCAATGGCAATGGCTGCGTAAGGAGCAATCGAGCTAAGCAACTCTAAATCATGCTGAGTAAAGTTTCCTTCCTCTTTATTTATCACCTCCAAAACGCCAATAACCTGGTCACGCAGAATCAGGGGCACGCACAGGATATTGTGAACCTCAAAGGCAGCAGAGCTGTCCAGGGCAGCAGAGCTGTCCAGGCCAAACTTTCGTTCCAGTTCTTGAAGGTCATACTTGTCACGGTCTACATCATTCACCAGTAGCGGCTTGCCAGTTAGAGCTACTTTGCCAGCCAGACCCTGGCCCCTGGGGAGGCGAAATGGCTTGATTGTCTTTGCTTTGTCACCCAGCGCAATTTGAAACACAAGGTCACTGGTGGCCGGATCTGTAAGCAATAACCAACCCGCTTCTACGCTTGATATGCCCTCTATCCGCTCTATGATGCGGGCAATCACTTCATCGAACTGGAGCGTGACCGAGAGAGTGCGGACAAAGTCGTTCAGCACAGCCATCTCTACCGCCCACTGCTGGGCCACATCTTTCAGATAAGCCATCTCGGCTGCCCGTCGTTGGCTGGCTTCATATAAATGGGCGTTGCGGATGGCAATGGCGGCCTGGGTACCGATGGCTGAGAGTAACCACAATTCTCGTTCGCTGAAATTTTCCGGCTTATAGCTCCAAGTGGCAATAACTCCTTGCGCACCTTCATGACTCAAGACGGGGTTGAGAATAGGTACTCCCAACCAGGAGCGAACTTGTTTATCGGCGTGAATTTGGTTGGGGACAAAGATGTCATCGGCTTCAAGAAAATCGCGAACCAGTAAAGGAGCTTCGCTAGCCAGTATCCGGTCGATGACCCCCTGGTTATTTGAATACTTGATCGAGGACGGTTTCAGTTGATGCCCCTGGTCAAAAACCAGGGCAAAGTTTAGGGTGTCAGTTGAGTTGTCGTAAAGAATAATGGCGAAGTTGGTCGTATCTATCAGTCGACCACTCTCTTTGTAGAGTGTTCGCAGGACCTCTTTAAGGTTCAAGCTAGATCCAACTGCCACCGCAATGTTGTACAGGGCGGTAATATCTTTTATTTCTCTGGTCAGATGTCCAGTCTTGGTCTGGTCTGGATCAAGACTGGCCTGAGCGGCCGGGATTGGCCTTTGTTCAAACGTATTGGTGGTAGAATAATTAGGTTCCGACATTTTTACCTTAGTATCCAGGCGCAACAAACCATTATAGTTTAACCCAATGTTATTGACCACCACAGTTTAACCCAGATTTGGAGCTTATACAAAACCAACCAGTACTTTTGGCATAGATATTCAGCCTCAGTGGATCCAATTTTTGCGGAGTGAGGCACGCCCACGTGCCGACTGCGCAGCGTGCCGCACGTGGGCGTGCTGGCTCCTCAAATTTGGATCTGAGCCTATAATTTGGCGGCCGAATCTTGATCCAGATAGAGCTGGGCGTGATCTACCCGGCGCAAGATTGATCCTGGCCGGTCTTCGCTGATTGGCTCTTTTAAACAGGCGCGGACGGCTTCTGCTTTGCGCGCTTCTGGGACGATACACAGGACCGTCTTGGCTGCCAACAGGGCCGGGATGGTTAAGGTTATCGCATGCGTTGGAACCTCTTCAAGGGAGTTAAAATGCCCCTCGCCAACCTGTTGCCGGCGGCTGGCTTCGGCTAGCTTAATCACCTTGACCCAGACCGGATCATCAAACAGGGCATAGGGAGGGTCATTAAAGGCCAGGTGTCCATTTTCGCCCCAACCGAGCGCCACCATATCTGCCGGATGCGCTCTCAGTAATGCCTCATACTCCCGACAAGCCTGTTCAATATCCTTGGGATTGTTGGGTACGGGATAGAAGGTGCGGACATTAACAAAATCAAGAAAATGTTTGCGCAAAAATAGGGGAAAACTGGCCGGATGGTTCGGGTCGATACCCAAATATTCATCCATGTGAAACACATTCACTTTTGACCAATCAATTCCCTCCAGGTGGCGTAACGCTTCTAGAAACGTGAGTTGTGAGTTGCCGGTGGCCAGAATAATGTTTGCTTGGCCGTTTTCGGCAATGGCCTTGTTGATAGTTTCGTGGGCATCCAAGGCCGCAGCTTGCCCCATTTCTTCATTACTGTTGTAAATAGTTACAGGTAACTGGTCGTATTGGGCGATTTTGATAGCTTCTATCTTGCTCACTCGCTGTCTCCTGATTCTATGTGTACCCACTGGCCGCCAATCATCGTGCGCCAGGCGGTAAAGTCATCCTCAAAAATAGCGATATCGGCATCTTTCCCCATCTCCAGACTGCCCTTACGGTCATCAACCCCGATGACTTTAGCCGGGTTCAACGTCGTCATTCGCACTACTTCTACCAGGGGAAGACCGACCGCCTCGGTCAAAATCGGGATCATCTGATTGACCAGGGTGGTACTGCCCGCAAACGAAGAACGATCAAGCATCATACCCACCCCATCGCAGACCTCGTATTCCATCTCGCCCATACGGAAGCGGCTCCCCTCCGGCAAGCCTGCTCCACTGGTGGCGTCGGAGATAACACACAAGCGGTCAGGTCCGATACATTTGTGGGCCAGCTTCATGAGGGTTGGTGGCAAATGCTTATTATCAGCGATCATTTCTACGGTCAGCCCATCAAAGGTCAGGCTGGCCTCCAACAGGCCGGGCTTGCGCCAGGGACCTTCGCGTACGGTGGTCGATTGGGCGCTCCAAATATGAATAATATGACGCAGACCAACCTCCATCGCTGCCAACACATCCGTATCTTTGGCCGAACTGTGGCCGGCCGCCGGGACAATCCCCAATTTAGCCAAACGGGCGGTTAATTCAAGCGCACCCGGCAACTCTGGAGCGTAGGTCATAATTTTGATGACATCATGATAGGCGAGTAGTTGGTCAGGTGTGCCATCATCAGGAGTGCGAATGTTGGCCGGGTCTTGCGCCCCCCGCTGGGCCATGCAGAAGTAGGGCCCCTCAACATGCACTCCCAACACCTGCGATCCTTCGTGCGCCTCCCCCAGCCACCGGCGGCTGAAGGCCAGCGAGTCGACCAAATCGGCAATGGGCGCGGTTGAAGTTGTGGCCAGCAACGAGGTGATACCCCGCTTCACGGTCTCCTGTGTGATGGTGGTAAATGCCTCGGCTGTTGGCTCGTTAAAGGTGTGGCCCATCGCCCCGTGGATATGAATGTCGACCAGCCCTGGGGTGATGTAACGCCCCCCGACGTCAATCTTTTCTACTTCACTACCTGGAGAATCGACTGCGGTAAGGCCCACGATCTTTTGTCCGTCCACCACAATCGCCTGGCCAGTGACTATCTCCTCAGGCAGAACGATCCGACCATTGATCAAAGCAAATTTACTTTGGGGTTGTTGGAATGGGTTACCTATCATAGCCTCAGTTTCGAATTTCAATTTGGAGCCTCGCCGCTCGACTCGCGAATGATCAGCGGGCAGGGTAGGATCACTTGCTCCGTCTCTGGACGCTGACCAGCAATCCGAGCCAACAACATTTCGACTGCTCGCTTACCAGCCTCAATAATCGGTAGTTGGACCGTGGTCAAAGCCGGGTTTAAATAGGTGCAAAAGGGTTGGTCATCAGTGCCGACAATGCTGATATCCTGGGGAACACGCAAGCCAGCCCGCTGGACCGTTCTCATAACGGTGGCAGCCATAACATCGGTGGCCGCGATAATTGCTGTTGGCCGGGGTGACAAAGCCAGCAACTCCAGGGTTGCCTGTTCCCACGTTTCCTGGGTCGCCTCATAATCGGCCAGGCGGGCGTAATCCTTACAATACTCAAGGTGACACTGTTCATAACCAAGTCGATAACCCTGCAACCGTTCCTCAAAACAGCGACGATTTGTTGCCCCATAAAGATGGGCAATACGTCGGTGGCCCAACTGGACTAAGAAATCAATGGCCCTAATGATGCCGTTAATATTGTCAAAGTTGATCTGGTCGAATCGAGCGTGGTTGGTGGTCCGGTTGACCAGCACGATCGGTGGTGCTGATAATGATAGATGGGTTAGGAAGTCGTCATCCAGGTAGAAGGAGTTAGAGAGAAAAATAATGCCATCGACATCCTTTTCCAAAAGCAGGTTAACCGCATGCTTCTCATCATCTAAGTTTTGAGCAATACAGAGTAGAATATTGTGGTCGGCGTTACGGGCAATAGGCTCAATGAAGTTGAGGGCCTGGAGAAATAAAGGGGTACTGATTTCATTTACAATCAGGCCAATCGTAGCCGTGTAACTCGTGACCAGGCTACGAGCGACCCTGCTAGGCCGATAGTTGAGCGAGCGAATGGCTTCCTGGACACGGCGCAAGGTATCCTCGGTCATGGCTTCAGTGCGGTCATTCAGTACATTTGAAACGGTCGTGACCGATACACCCGCTGCCTGAGCCACATCCTTAATCGTTGCTCGCCTGGCCGTTTGCTGCCGAGATTTGGACATCTTTGTCCCTTCCCCCGTGATGTACCTAGGTGAAACGTTACAGTGTAACGTTTCACCTATCATACTACAGGTCTATAAGGGTGTCAAGTATGTATGTGCATTTTTGCACAAGTGCACACGTTAAACCAGACGAAAAATGCCCAGGTAACCTTAAAAGAATTTAGTTCTAATCGAGTTTGTAAGCCTTCTTAGCTAGACCATAAGCCATGTCGTGGATCATCGCTTCGGCGTCAACCATATCGACAATGCCGCGCACCACCAGGCTGGCGATCCAATTGGCGGATACACGCCGCCACAAATCATGTCGGGCCGGGATGGAGGGGTAGGCGCGGGTGTCGTCGTTGAAACCGGCCGTATTATAAAGCCCGGCTGTCTCCATAACTTGCTGGAAATAGCGCATCATTCCCTCCAGACTATCATAGAACCACCAGGGCGGCCCTAATTTGACGGCCGGATAGTGCCCGGCTAGTGGAGCCAACTCCCGGGAATAGGTGGTTTCATCGAGGGTGAAAAGGATGAGCGCCAAGCGAGGGTCATAGCCGCATTTGTTGAGCAAAGGTTGTAGATTGCGGGCGTATTCTGTCGGCAGGGGGATATCGGCCCCTTTATCCGGCCCAAAGCGTTCAAAAATCAAGACATTGTGATTACGGTAGGAGCCGGGATGAAGTTGCATGACCAGCCCGTCCTCGATGCTCATCCGGGCATTTTCCATGAGCATATGACCGGTAAAGCGGGTGGCGTCCTCGGTGGTGGCTTCACCTTTCAAGGCTCGTTGGAAGATGGTCTCAGCTTCCTGCCCTGATAGCTCCTCGGTGTAAGGCGTTATCGCAGCGTGGTCGGTGGCTGTGGCTCCCATCTCTTTGAAATAGGCCCGCCGGTTTTCCAGGGCTTGGATGTAGGTCTGATAATTGGTCACTGCGATACCACTGACCTCGCTCAGCGCCTCAATGTTTTCGCGCCAGCCCAGTGTGTCGATGTTGACGACAGCATCGGGCCGAAAGGTGGGCAGAATTCGCCCGTTCCAACCCGAATCCCGGATGGCCTGGTGATGGGCCAAGGGGTCGGTAGCTGCGTCGGTGGTGCACAGTACTTCAATATTGAATTGCTCATACAACCGGCGCGGACGAAATTCGGGTGACTCAAGCTTGGTCGCAATTTGATCATAAATGTCTTGGGCCGACTCCCCGGTCAATTTGTCCTCAATGCCAAAAACGTCGTGAAGTTCGTGAGTCAGCCACATCCCGGTCGGCGTGCCCCGGAACAGGTAGAAGTTCTCAGCAAAAATCTGCCATATCTTACGGTGGTCTGACTCGACTGGGCCACCATCCTGCCTGGGGATACCCAGTTTCTCCATAAGAATACCCTGGGAGTAAAGCATCCTGAAGATGTAATGATCGGGGATGAACAATAATTCGGTGGGACTGCCAAAGGAGTAGTCCGGGTCAGCAAACAGGCGTGGGTCAACGTGCCCGTGGGGACAAACGAGGGGCAGGTCTACCACCGTCTTATACAGGCGTATAGCCGTCTCTTTCTGCTGAGGGTCAGGGCCAAAATACCGGTCCTCCGGTAGAAAAACTTTGGCATAATCTGTCATCGATGACATCCTTTCATTGTTTTTAAGCTGTTTGGTTTATTGTTGACGATGGAATCAGTGCCGATACTCAACACTGTTGGTCAGGATCTTCCAAATCGGAAACGTTTGGTTGCTCCCAGAGCCGGGCCATTTCCTGGGCCAGTACTGCGCCGATGGCTACATTCATCACCGGCACAAAAGGACGTGGTACCGCCGGCACAGTCAACACCGCCGAAGGATCCACCCCGTGTACCACCAGTGAATCCTGGTTTCCTGCCGGCACGATCAATATTACAGATGCGTGGCGGGTGCGGTAAACTTGCGTATCCACCAGGGCAGTTGCCTGGAATAGGGGATCGGTGGCCAGGATGAAGATCAGCGTATCGTGATCGGCATCCGGTCCGCCCACCGTGGCTAGCGGCCCGTGCCAGGCCGAGTCAGTGTATAGGGCCTCAGCCATAAAGCCATGCATCCGGAACGAGCGGGCTATACTCCGCGCAGAAGCATGATCTTGACCACCGCCGATAATCTGAGTTTTATCGTAGCCAGCCGCGGCAAACGGGGCCAGGGTGGCTGCAATCTGCTGGCTCAGGCTGAGATCGGTCAACACCTCGGCAATCAGCAAGGGGAGTTGAGCCAATCCGGTTTCCCACAAGGTGGTATCTGCCCCGCGCTGGCGGGCCAGACGCACCGCCAGACTGATCAGATAAACCGCTCCCAACATTTCTAACTGTAACGGTGAGAGGTCGGTGGGCAGAGCGATGGTATGCGGGTCTCGAATGGAGAGTATCGCCCCGGCTCGGATAAATCGCAACAGGGCCGTACCGGCTTTTGCCTCAGGTAGCTCACTGATAAACCGGCGGTACACGGTTAAATCCATTCCCAACAGCCGCTGCCAGGCGACAGAGGCCATTTGAGCAGCGTTTTCCGTGGCTTCCGTGTCGGCGATTACGATGAGATGTTGCTCTTGATTAAGCGCCAGTTGTTCTGGCAGTGGTTCGGGGACAGTAACCAGAGCGGCTCGTAAGGCCACAGTGGCTCGTAAAGCAGTTCGAGAAGGTTGCGCCTTGGCCGCATCCCAGGCGGTCCGGGCCAGGTGACCGGAACCAAAATCAGCCAGGGTAACGTTGTGGAAATCTTGGCGTGCTTCAATTCTAACGCGACGCTCGGCGGCCGTGGTTGTGACTGACTTGGCCAGGTTACGGGGACGGTCAACTTCCTCCGGTGACAGGCCACGAGCGTAGGCCAGGGCCACGGCCAGATCGAAAAAGAACGGCGCATCAATCAAGGGTTGCAGTAAATCGGATACATTGGGCGAAATGAAGAGTTCGGCGGTTGGAATCGCCTGCCAGGTGTCTATGTCTGCATGGGGTGTGGTGTGGATGATACAGAACACCCCCAGCATACTTAGATAATTGATGATGGACCGGGCCTCCCATTGCCGTTCCGGTGTGGTGGCATTGATGATAAACAAGGTCCGTTGCCGGTCGTCCTCCATAATGGCACTGTGTTCGATCAACGGTCGCAGGCTGGCCGAATGGAATTCAAAGGTGTTGGCCACAATCTGGGCCAGTTCCTCGACTTTGAGTTCTCCTTCCACATCAACCGGACTGCCACCGACAACCGCCACTTTGTTGAAATGACGGCACCGTTCAGCCACCTGGCGAATTCGCTCGCGCCGGTTCTCATCTTCGATCACGGTCCGTACGTGCTCGGGCACGATTAAGGTCAATTCATCGGTCAACTGAGCCAACGTCTCCGGGGGTAGGGGACTGGCGTGTAGATGAGCCAGTTGCAGGGCCAGTAAATCTAAAGTCGTCAGAATAGCTTCGTAACCCTTGACAGTGGCGACCGATACTTCGATCCCGGAGCGGACGTCGAGTGTTCCGGCACTATTGGCCGTACGCCGGCCCAGATCACTTTGGGGCCGACCGGTGATCCCTAGACGCATCACCCCCATCTCGACCAGCAGGTTGTCTACTCTTAACAGGGAGTCGGTCGTGCCTGACCAGGAGATTTCGACGGTCAGGTCACCAACCGGATCAATTGTCGGGCCAACGTTAAGCAATTCCACTGGCCGGTAGATGTTTACGACTACACCGGGCAATAATTCGCGGAATAACGGGGCCGCTGCCTGGGCATCGCGCCAGGAACTACCCTCACCGATCAACAACAACCGGCTCAGTTGCTCCAGATTGGGACCGTAATGTTGGTGTAGCCTGTCCGTATTGAGACCAGGCCAGAGCAAAGTTCCTTCTTCCCAGATGCTATCTAGCCGTACCTGGCCCTGGTGAACGTAGGCTCTGACCAGATCATCCAGTATATCGGGAATTTCAGCAATGTGACTTTCGGTATAGGTATCGTAGCCCCGTCGTCCGACCATAGCTGGGTTAAGGCGGACTGGCTGGAGGGTAACAGCGATAGGGGTACCGTCGTAGCGGCTAACCTGAATCTCCGGTACGACCTGTCCGGCTTCAATCTGCTGGCTAAGACGAGCCATTAGTTGCCTGCCTTGATACAAATTGGTATCCAGAAAGATCGCCTCGACTGTAAAACGATTCAGCAGGGCTTCCATCTCCTGGCGGGCGTTACTTCGGTTGGTCCCACCCTTAGCCATGATTTGCTGTAAGGTCTGAATACGATCTGCAGCCGCGTCCACCTCGGAACCTGGCCAGAGCATCAGGGCCGCATTTATATCAGAGCAGACCATCAACTCATAACGGGCTGGTGCTTTTCCCTCCGATTCAATGGTGCGAATAGCGATGACAATCGGCTTGCGGTGGCTGCTGACGTAGAGGATCCCCGGTTTCTGGCGACTGTAGAAGGTACAGGCGTGGGTGTTGCCGGTTTTCAACCGCCAGAGGGCCAGCCGCAGGGCCTGTTCTTCTAGATCGTTGATGTCCCACTCGGTCAAACTGGCCAGGAACGCTTCTTCGGCCTCTTCCGGGTTACCTTCATTCAACTGGTGGTAGGCTCGCTCCCACTCGTATACGATAACCTCGGTGGTATTCTCGGAGCGATGAATCGGTTCACCCTCGGGGATACCTCGTGCCCGCCACCAGACTTCCTGTTCAGCCCGTACTTGCAGCACCAGGCTGGCATTATGCGAACCATTCTCACAAATGATCCGCGTTTGGCTACGGTCAAACATTGGGTGGGCATTGACTTCGGTGACTGCGCCCACCATGGCCCAGCGACCGTGGCCGAGAATGATATGGGCCAGGGCCTGCGCAGTCAGCCCCCCCACTCGTTCCCATTCCTCTTCTCTCAGGTGTTCAGCCAGGCCGGGAAAGGTCTCCTGGAAGCGGCGAGTAGCCACAGCAAAGGCCTGTCCGGGCGTATTGGCGGTTACTTCTTCTGCCCAGGCCTCCTGCCAACTGGTGTAAGCGCCGGTTGGAACACGGGCCAACAGGGCATAATCCAGGGCTGCCTGCCATGTTGGATCGTGAGCCACCCGGCTGGCGACGTGGGCAGAGAGTAGTCGGAAGGCATGGCACACCGGGTCCTGATCGTAGTCCGGCGATGAAACGCCCCCAATTTTTTTGAGCGTTTTACGTATCCGGGCCGAGAACTCATCCTTCCGGTCAACCGCTCCGGCCGTTCCGAGGACGCCCCGGTCCCCGGTGCCTACGTACAAACCGGGGGAATCGTAAAGATGACAGAGGGTGTAACCAGCAACCGGTGAACAATCACGCAACGATTCTGGCTTATAGTCCAGCCCTTGCCTGGTGAGCATCCTGGTCACCAGTTGTTCATCTGCGGCCTTAATTTGGTACAGCGGATGGCCGGCCATTGTCTCTACCAAACGCTTGGGAGGGCCAACACTGCGACGCACGGTTAATGTGCCGTTTTCACCGGCCAGGGCGGCTACGCCAGCCGAGTCGGGTGCCCGGTACTCTAATAGATGCAAGGCTTCGAGTACGCGTGTCACCCCCTCAGCATGTCCGAAAAAGCACACAATACCACACATATGTTGTCTACATTTTATTCTAAACGGCCCGGCCGACTGCCTGGGCCATAGCCTTAACCTGAGCCATTAAGGCGCTAAATTGGGGCAGAGTCAGGGACTGGTCACCGTCGGAGGCTGCCTGGTCGGGATTGGGATGGGTTTCAATAATCAGACCGTCGGCCCCGGCGGCCACACCGGCCAGGGTGATGGCCTCGACGTGCCGGCGTACGCCGACGGCGTGGCTGGGATCGGCAATCACCGGCAGGTGGGTCAGTTCTTTGAGGAGAGGGATGGCATTGACGTCAAAGGTGTTACGGGTGTATTTATTATCAAAGGTGCGAATACCTCGCTCGCACAGCATCACCCGATTGTTGCCGTGGGCCAGAATGTATTCGGCTGCCATCAGCAAATCTTCGATGGTGGCCGACATCCCCCGCTTGAGCAGCACCGGTTTGTGGGCCTGGCCCACCATATTTAGCAGATCGAAATTCTGCATATTACGCGCCCCGATTTGCAGCACGTCTGCATAAACAGCCACTAAGGCTACTTTGGTCGGTGACATGACTTCGGTAACCACCGGCAGGCCGGTCGCTTCACGGGCTTCTGCCAGCAGCTTTAGTCCCTGTTCACCCAGGCCCTGGAAGCTGTAGGGGGAGGTACGCGGTTTGTAGGCGCCACCCCGCAAAAAAGTGGCCCCGGCTTCTTTAACCGCATGAGCCGTTTCCAGGAGTTGCTCCCGGCTTTCGACGCTGCACGGTCCGGCGATCACAGCCAGGCGATTGCTGCCGATAGTGACGTCGCCAATGGTGAAGGTGGTCTCTTCCGGGCGAAAAGCCCGGCTGGTCAGTTTGAATTTCTGGGTAATGGCCATGGTATCCTTCACCCCGGGCATTTGGCCCAGGTGGAAGGGGTCAATGGCTTGGCCATTCCCTTGCAGGCCAATGACAGTTTCGCCAGAATCGCGGGAGATGTGAGTTTGCCACCCTTTGGCTTCGACCTCGGCCACCACATTATCTATTTCATGGGGGGTGGCTTCGGAATACATAATAATGATCATGGGCTGGTACTACCTTCCGCACCATCTTGAATGGCCGGTACTCCCTTTTCATCCGGATGGGGCGTGGTCGCCATCGGATAAGAACCGAGCATTTTGACAAAGCCGGCTTGCCGTAGCAGCCCCAGGAGAGCGGCCTCGGTCACCGGATCTTGCCAATGACCTTCAAAATCTAGATAGAAAAGATATTGCCAGGGACGATTGCGGCGCGGACGTGATTCGATTTTGGTCAGGTTAATGTTACGCTCGGCAAATTCGCCCAGGCAGCGGTAAAGTGAGCCGGGTAAATGACGAGCGGTGAAGATGAGCGAGGTTTTAGAGCGTTGGGCTCGTGGTGGGTCTTCGTTACCCAACACAAAGAAGCGGGTGTAGTTAAAAGGGGTGTCTTCGATTTCCTCTTGCAGAATATCCAGGTTGTAAATTTTGGCTGCCAGTTTGCTGGCAATCACCCCCAGGTCGGGCTCTGGATGTTTGGCCAGATCACAGGCGCTGCTGGCCGTATCAAAGGATGGAATTTGGGCCAGGCCGTAGCGATTGATGAATTTCTCGCATTGGTTCAACGATTGTAAGGTGGAACGAACCCGCTTTAAATCAGTCAGCTTGACGCCAGGCGCGGCCATCAGCGTATGTTCAATGTGTATAATGACCTCAGCCCCAATACGCAGGTCGTGCTCCATCAGCAACTCATAGGCCCGGGGAATCGAACCGCTCAGAGCGTTTTCGACGGGGAGTAATCCTCGCTCAGCTTGACCCGTTTCGATGGCTTCAAAGATACCGGCCAATGATTCGCATGGAAAGGTCTGGGTATCAGGGCCAAAGAATTGATAAATGGCGCTTTCTGAATAGGCCCCTCTGACCCCTTGAAAGGCGACAATTGGCATCGTTTCCTCAGTGTATTCGTCGTCAGATTAAAGTAATTATATTCAGATTTGCCCGTCGAGCAATACTGGCCTGACCACTGCTCCACTTCATTCCGCAGCTACTCAGGATGCTATCTCTTATCCAATGGGTCAGCCAATAGAGCCGTTAAGTCTGCTGCATCGCTCAGGTCAGCGCATTGCCAGATCATCTCTTCAAGCATTGCCGTTCGAGATTCGGATAGACTGGTGTGGGCTAACCAGCGGAATTTTTCTCGGAGTTGAGTATCGGTTGGTGGGTTTGCTGCCTCCCAGCGGGCTTGTACTTCGCCCGAGTCGAAAATGGCGCCATCCGTGGTTTCGATTTCAACGCGGGTGAGACGCCTGGCCGGAAAGCGGGCACTGAAAGTTGGTTCCTCCACTAACTCGACCCGGTCGACCAGACTTAAGACGAGCGGATCGTTCAAGGCCGGGCCGCTGAGTTCTGTTGGGCCCAATTGACCGTAAGCCAGGGCCGCAGCCACCGGAAAGGGCAGACTGTATTGGGCCTCTTCCGTGGTCTGGGGGTGGCGGCAGGCTAGACGGGTGGCTTCATAAAAGGTGAAGACGCGAATCCGTTGAACGGTTTCCGGGGGAAGGGAGTGTGCTTGTTGCAGGGCCAGGACACCGGCAATGGCCGGCTGCGCCCAACGGCACACCGCATCAGGTTTGAAGTACTGATCCGTTATCAGCCAGTTCGTACCTAAACCGGCCCAGAATTCGGCCACTGCTGGGGATTCGACCGTCAGGGCCGGCGCACCGGTGAAACCGTTCCCGGCCAGGAGCGCTGCACTGACGCCGGTCATCGCCCCCCAGCCCGAACCATCTTTGAGCATGGTGGGATGATCAATACAACGCATCATTGGCGAGCGTGGGCCGTGATATTCGGCGATGCCCAGGGCATGGCCTGTTTGGTTTCCAGTTAATCCCAGGCGACGGGCCGTCATCGCCGCGCAGCCCAACGCATTCCACGCGCCAGAGGTGTGGTAATCACAGGCGGTGGCGTGAAGAGCTATTCCGGCCCGCAAGGCCATTTCGTAGCCAATGACCAGAGTGGTCAGCAACTCTTGACCAGAGACTTTGGCCTCGTGGTTCAAGGCCAAGGTGGCCAAACTGGCCGGCACTACGGCTGCCCCAGCGTGTCCTTTGGTCAGCACATAACCGTCGTGGATGTCCAGCGAGTCAATCGTCATACCGTTGGCCAGGGCTGCCCCTGGTGGTGACACTTCGCGGCCATCCAGCCATAAATGGGCCCCCTGGCCTTTGTAGACTGAGGCCACAAAGTCGTGAACAATGCCTGACAGGTATGTTCGCCGCCCCCCTATGGCCGCTCCCAGCGTGTCTAGCAGACAACGCCGGGCTTGACCTCGAACGTCTGTCGGGAGGTGAGGCCAATTTATTTCGTGGATGAACTCGATGATTCTCATCATGGCTCTCCCGCCACTGCTTATTTCTTTGTGGTAACTATTTACATTGTGATGGGCGAGATGATACCCCAACTCCGGCAAAACATCAACTCTGGGCGGTGAGGCGTCATCACACGGACAAAGACAAAAGTTGACAATCTGTCCTACCCTGCCTAAAATTGACATCTTGTTTTATTTATAACAAGCAAAATAAATGCCCCCGGGATCAATAAAAGGCATTCATTAAGGTGACGATGCTTTTTTATTGGGGTTAAAAATATAGTAAGGAGATGCAATGAATCGCAATGTAATCGTAATGTTGGTTTTGACTTTAACGTTTGGGGTATGGCTGACAGCCTGTGGTAGCACGGCTCCTCCCCCAAACATTGAGGAAACAGTAGCGGCTGCCGTGGCCGAAACCGTGGCCGCTCAACCGGTTTTGCTTGAATCCCAGGCTGAGGCTCCGGAACCCACGCCTTATCCCACTTACACCCCTTACCCAACCTATACGCCCTACCCAATCCCGGAACCGGTCGTAGCCGCTCCGGCAACCGAGACACCGGTGGTGGAGCAGCCTGTGCAGGAACCCTCCCCAACATCCCCACCCCCGCCACCCCCGCCTCCTGCCACGGCCACACCCGCTCCGGTCCAGCCGGTGCAAACCGCCGTTCGGCCTAAAGATGGGGCGGTTATGATTTTTGTTGCGGCGGGCGAGTTTTTAATGGGGGCTAGCGATAACGATTTGTCGATTGTGGGGGCCGGTGGTCCCCCCAAGTTGGCCGGAGGTGATGAGCAGCCGCAGCATCCCGTCAACGTAGATGCCTTCTGGATTGATCAGACTGAGGTGACTAACGCCCAGTTCAGTAATTTTTCCAACCTGACCGGCTATAAAACCACTGCCGAAATCGAAGGTTACGGGACCAGCGGGGGTGAACAAATCGAGGGGGCTACCTTCTATCACCCGCGTGGTGTAGAAACCGGCATCGATGATAAGACCGATCATCCCGTGGTCCAGGTCAGTTGGCAAGATGCCAAAACTTACTGCGAATGGGTTGGCGCTCGGTTGCCCACTGAGGCAGAATGGGAAAAGGCAGCCAAGGGCACGGCCAATGATCGTGTCTTCCCCTGGGGGAATGCCTTTCAGTTGCCAGAGTTTGATGTGTCGACCGTGGCCAACTTCTGCAGTGCCAGTTGTCCTTATGAAGACGGACGCGATCCCAACGTTGATGATGGTTTTCCTTACACCGCTCCGGTGGGTAGCTTCCCGGCCGGAGCCAGTCCCTACGGGGTCCTGGATATGGCCGGCAATGTGTGGGAATGGGTCGATGGTTTTTACGGGGGCTATCCGGGTAATACCTATGAACAGGCCGAAGCTTTTGGGGAAACCTATCGGGTGGTGCGCGGTGGTTCCTGGGATAATGCGGCTCAGCATATCCGGGTTACGTTCCGCCAGAATAACGAGCCACACGTGCGCAGCGACGGAACCGGTTTCCGCTGTGCCATTTCTGCCGACGTTTTTGAGCCAGCACCAGTTGAGACAGCCCCGGCAGAAGCACCTTCCGCCGAGCCAACTGTTGAACCAACGACCGAACCAACCACTGAACCAACGACCGAACCAACCACCGAGCCACCACCAGACCAACCTCCGGCCGAGCCGACCAGTGAACCAACGGGCGAACCACCCGTTGAGCCGACCGGCGAGCCAGGAGCTGGTGGGTAACATAGGTAAACCTGATAGCCTTATTTGGAGTCAGCCAGTTTGTGGAATTGAGAGTCAAAGTTATAATTGAGTAAAATTTGGACAGCCGCTTGCATTTACGTAAAGTGGCTGTCTTAATATATTGCCAATTTATTCTACTGCCGAGGACTACCCTTGAAAAAACGGGCCATCAGACAGATTATCAGAAATATTATTATTGCCGTTATCCTGTTGGGGGTTACTTTTACTTCCGCTTGCACCCTGGCCTCACCTTTCGATCAGTTGGTAACTATGGCCACTGAATCGACTGAGGGGGTGGCCAGGACTCCCCGGCCTACCTTTACTTCGACCCCTGAGACGACGCCAACCCCGACAAAAACGGCTACCCCGACCATCACCCCTATTCCCACCGATACGCCCACACCTCCCCTGCCTACCAAAACGCCAACCCCGCCGCCAACCGATACCCCAACTATCACCCCAACCAGTACACCGGCTCCTCCTCCCCCGCCTACCAATACTCCCGGCCCAACCGATACCCCTGCGCCCAGTTGGGATTATCAATTGTCAGAGCTGTTCAGCGCCCCCACGAACGCCAACATTTTGTCAATTATAGTCGCTGTTCAGGGCCACGATGGTGGTTGGATACCCGGCTTGCGGGTGGTCGGTACAGACCCCAACGGGGTGGTGACCAAATCTGAACCCTCGGCAGATCACGCCACGGGCCATACTCCGGCAGATTCCACGGTGGTAAAAAGTGGTAATACTAAATTTGAACCACAACCGGTCAGTGTTTATATTACCGGCCCCTGGATCTTTCATCTAGAAAGTGTTGACGGCAAACAGGTTTCTCCTGACTTTACCGTTAATATGAATGTCGAGAGTAGAGAGTGGTATTTTTTCCGTTTTCAGCCTAGTTGAGTTGATATGGGTTTTTTGAGCAACATTTTGCCTGCTCAACCTACTGCCATGCCCGCACTAACTCCTCAAGCCCACTAAAAACGGCATCGGGCTGGATGCCTTTTTGGGCGATGGAGTCCTCATTATCAACCCCGGTGGTGACCATAATCGTTTTCAAGCCGGCGCGTTGTCCGCCCAAAATGTCGGTTTCCAGGCGATCGCCGAGCATAGCGGTGTGGTGAGGCTCACTGCCCAGTTTTTGCACGGCGATGTCAAACATGTGGCGCTCGGGTTTGCCGATAATGGTCGGTGAAACGCCGGTAGCGGCTTGAATAGCGGCCAAAATAGACCCAGCTCCGGGAGCCAGCCCCTCTTCAGAGGGATATGTTACATCGCCGTTGGTCCCGATAAAACGAGCCCCCCCCTGGATGAGCAGAACGGCATGCTTGAGGGTTTCGTAGGTCAAATTAAAGTCGATGCCGGCCACGACGACATCGGCCGGTTGGCTGGAGTCATGCAAGATGGTAAAGCCAGCTTCACGCATGGCTTCGTGCAAGCCTTCCTGGCTAACCGGATAAACTGTGCCTCCATCTTTAAATTCCGCCTTTAAGTAGATGGCGGTGGCCAGGGATGAAGTCATAATATGTCTTGGCTCGATGGTCACGCCAAAATTGGCCAATTTTTGCACGTATTGGGCCGGGGTTTGGCTGGCGTTGTTGGTGGCCAGCATAAAAGAAATGGAGCGATTCCGTAAAAAATCAAAAAAGTTGACCAGGCCGGGCAAGGGGGTATTTCCCCGCCACAAAACACCATCCATATCAATGAGCAAGGCCTGAATGTCGTTCAAATTTAATTTATTTTGCATGGGCTGACTATCTCTTAGCTAAATTTATATAGGAAGAATTTTCTTTCTCCTAGACCCCGCCGCATCCCCATACGGGAGCCGGGCATAGGGATGCCCTCTCTACGAGAGAGACAAATTTATGATCGAGGCAAAAAGATTACGGCAGAAATAAAACGAAGCAAACTTAAAGCAGCCATGACCGTGCCCAGGGCCAAACGTCCGGTCAGGAGAATGAAAGGAGCGGCGTACACAGCCCCAAAAAATGAGTAGCCAACATTAACCAGCAAGGCTATATATTTTGCTTTGGGGTTGTCGCTGGCGGCTATACGGCGGATACCGAGAATCATCACCGGAATTTCAGCGACGGAGAAAACGGTCAAAAATAAAAACAGGCCGCCCACATAAATGATGTTGGTAACCAACGTCGGTATCCAGCCCCTGGCCATTATAAACAAGCAAAGGGCAGTCAAAATAACTGCCCCGATCAAACCAATCAAACCAGTCAGGGTAATGCTAAGCCGACTCATCGGCGGTTGAGGGGGTCGCTTCCTCATTGGAGGCTGCTTCTGCCTGGCTAACGTCTTTTTCTACCTCTACGGCCGCAGTGGCAATGGCCCAACTGACCAGACCCCAGGTGCCGCCAGAAATTAGACTGCCGATACCAAGCGACCAGGCGGTGATGGGCGTGGTCGGGTCTCTGAAGATACCGATAATGGTGAGCACAATGCCCAGCAGGGCAAAAAAAAGGCCAACTTTCAGGGGGCCATCCAGACGCTGCCACAGGTTTTTGACCCAGTTATTTGTTTCCGTCATTGCCATGATACTCCTACATCAAACCAGAATTTGGCTTGCCAACGGGGTAAAAAGTAACTTCCGCATTGTCGCCTCGCCTACCGATTGTAGCAGAAGTGGACGTATTGTCAAAGTATTATTATTGTCTAAGCAGCCGTCATGGTAGTAATGGCCCGGACCAGGGCGACCAGGGCCTGGACGCTCCTGGCAAGGCGCTGTTGGTGGTCCTGGCAGGGTTCGGCCTTGATAGCGGCGAGGATTTTGGGATTGCGGAGATAGGCATTCAGTTCGAACTGGACCGCCGGAACGTTCAAACCTTGCGAAACATAGTGGGTGATGGTGTGTTGCTTTTCGCCACCGGGGAAGGTTTCGTCGAGGTCGAGGTGATCCAGACGATGTAAATTGGGACCCTCTTGTTGAAAACCGTATCCTCCGAGCGTCTGAATAATGAGGTTGCGTTGGCGGGGCGAGCAGGTTCGGCCATGCATTGTGCCCAGGGCAATGCCGAAATCTCTATACGGAGCAGCGCCGTGAATGTCCAGGACAAAACGGATGTTAGCGGCTTTAATCAGCCGCCGGAGGTACACTTTGTAGGGGGCGTGCCGGTCGTAGTTGGGGTCTGTGTTTGATTGATGATGAGCGTATAAGACATGCGCCCCGGCTTGTTCAGCCACCAGCCGGGCCAGGCTGGCGGTGTATTCATCGGCATTCTTAATCTTCCCGTTACGGGTATGAGCCGCGCCATGGGGGGCGGACAGTAACACCGGCAGTCGCCCGGCAATGTAGATAAATTCCGGCTCACCTTCCGGGGGGAGTTGGCGATAATCGATTTCGGTTTCCAGGGCCAATAGGCGCCTGATAAGGGCAGACACATCACCCTCCTGCTGATATACGACGGCTCTCCAGTTGGAGGGCCAACTTTTTGATGTATGGCCCATTCTCCAGCTTCGTTTGCCACGCCTGTGGAATAGCCTCGAGGCCCAGATAAGCCCCTGACACGGCGCAGGCCATTGCTCCCAGCGTGTCTCGATCCCCGCCATTCAGAATGGCGCAAAACAGACACGCTTCAAACGAATGGAGGTGGCGCAAAAAGGCGTAAAGGGCGAAGGGCATTGATTCGTGCATAGCAACACTGCGGCCCAACTGGTCGGCGGCGGTTGAGGGGGTCACCCCGTCGGCGACCAACGTTTTGATCCTGTTCATCTTGTCCCGAATTTCCGTGGTTTGAGCGCGATCGATCAGGGCCTGGCAAAACGATTCAAATGGAAATGGCTCTTGGGGGTCCAGCTTCACGGCCAGGGCCACGGCCAGGGCCAGTACCCCTGCCCCGTCCTGGCCAATGGGATGGGCATGGGTGACCATAGCCGAGGCGCAGGCCTGCTCGTACAGGTCGGAAGCGTTATGGAAGAATAACCCCAGGGGGGCAATGCGCATAGCGGCCCCGTTCCCAAACGATCCCTGGCCGCCGAATAGGCTCCGGGCCGCTGCTGGGTAGGTCATCTTTCGGTTTCTGACCATGGCGAAGATAGTGGGGGGCCCGATAGCGTAACCGCGCCAGGACTCCCGCTCAAAGTTGATCCTGAACGTATCACCCAGGTGCTGAGGGTCGAGATGTCCCACCTGGATGAGTGACTGGGCCAGGCCGATGGCCATAGCGGTGTCGTCTGTGTAGATGAGTTGATCCATTTGGGCTACCTGGGTCCTTAGTTCTACTTCTATCAGACCACTGAAGGCCAGTTCACCTATAGCGTCGCCCAGGGCACTACCGATCATGCCCCCCAAGAATTTGGCTTTTAAGTCTACCGGCTTGTTACCTGCTTTATTATCGACCATTAAAATCTCCACTCTGCTTCAAGTATATCACAGAACCTATTGGCGTCAATGGTGAATGAGGGGAAGGGCGTCAGCGTAGGACCTTTGGCTCTGTTGCAAACGGCTTGATCTCTGTTACAATTCAGTTGTAGGGTAATTTGTCAGATTGCCTCGGAACAAGTTAGCAACTTGTTCTACAACTCAATTAAAATGTACCCTTGCCAAGAACGGCGGTCGATCATGGACAAGATCAGAGACGGAACTTTTAACAGACCCCATGGACTCCCGGTGAACAGTATGGTTTGGCAAACCTTGCGCCAGTTGATTAACCTGGGGCGCCATCACCCGGCGATTAATCGGACGATTTTTATCATTATCTTGGTGGTAGGGGCCCTGCTGATTTGGATCGGTTATGCCCAGGCCCGGACAACATTCGACGAGCAGAGTCTCCGCGACTGGTTCGCCTTGTTTGTTGTCTTGGTCATGCTAGCCGGTGGGGCCGTGTTGCTCAAGTGGCTGATCCGCAGAAACGAGCAGCGTACCGATCACGAACTGAAGATTGCCGAGTGGTACGCTCAGCACGAGCATGAGCTTGAAGCGGACCGCTTTCGGGAAGCCGCCTTTCAAACCTACCTGGACCGGATGACGGAACTGCTCCTTGACAAGGGGCTACGGCGCTCGGAACCGGGGGCCGAAATACGCGATATTGCTCGTGCCCGTACGTTGACAGTGCTGCGGGAGGTGGACGGGCCCTATAAGGGTATTCTACTCCGGTTTCTGTACGAAGCCAATCTGATCAAGCGCCAGAAAATCATTGACCTGAGTGGAGCTGACCTACGTGGCGCCCATCTGAAAGAGATTGACCTGAGGGAGGCCGACCTGAGCGGAGCCGATTTGAGCGGCGCTGACCTGGGCGGCGCTAATCTGCAGGGAGCCAATTTGCAGGGGGCTGTGCTGATCGTGGCTGATCTGAGTAGGGCTGATCTGGGCATGGCCAACCTGAGTCAAACGAACCTGGCTGAGGCGGTGCTGACTGTTACCAACCTGAACGAGGCCAATCTGAGTTGTGCCGACCTGCACGGAGCCAATCTGGAAGGAGCTGAATTGATGGGGGTTAACCTGGGTCAGGCCAACCTGCGTGAAGTCATCCTGATCGTGGCCAACCTGATCGAGGCCAATCTGAGCGATGCTATCTTAAGTGGGGCCAACCTGGCCGGAGCCGACCTGATCGAAGCGAACCTGGCCGGGGCCGATCTGAGCAGGGCGAACCTGAGCGGCGTTAACCTGCGCGGGGCCCGATATACCAGCCAGACAAAGTGGCCACAAAGATTTGTACCATCCGCTGCGGGGGCGGTGCTGGTGGACTAAGGACGGCCATTACCACTCTCTAATTACCACTGCGGACACCCTCAAAGGTAAATTCATCCCCGGCGTGGTATATGAGCTTGAAGATCAGGCGATTACTCTTCAAGACCGCTATGCCGGCACCGTGCACCGGGTCCATCTCATCCATGCCCTCAAAGCTGAAGACGAGGTAATTGTCGCTTTCCAGGCGGCCGTCTATGTCCCCTGTTTGCAAGCCCAGGTGATATTGACCGGTGACCCGGCCACCTTTCTGGTCGAGTTTGACATAGGGCTTGGTTTCCATGTGCAGGTAATCATCGTCAAAGTCGGGACTGGCGATGATGTCCCAGGTACTGGTAAAATTCATGGTTGATTTTTCCTTCCTACGTTCCAAACTTGCCATCCCCCCAATTCTTCCTCGATAAACTTCTTGACTGCCTTGATGTCCGCCCGGCTGGGCGAGCCGGCTTTCCAGGTATCCACCACCACCCAGGCAAAATTGCTGGCTGCGTCGGGCGCCCAGTCTTTGAATTCGGAGGTAGACTCGTACTCAAACTGGTACAACCCCAGCAACAGGCCCATACACATTTTGTTGGCCTGGGTATTCAGACCAAGCTTTTGGTACTTCTTGAGTTGGGCCAGGTAGGGTTCAATCACTTCGTCGACCATCTCGTCGGCAGCTTCACCGGGGTCCACGTAGCCGTTTCGCGTCGATCCAGATCGATCCCACACTTCTTCGACCTCAAGCAAGTTCAACTCGTCGTACAGGACGGCGGCTTCTTCTGCCGGGTCTACTTCGCTCCAACGGGCCAGGGCCATCTCGGCGATGCGCCTGGCTAACTGCTCGTCGCCATCGGCCAGGGTACGCAAGATGGACAGGGCGTCGTTGGCTGAAAGTTGGTCAATAATCTCGTGTGGGTTTTTCATTGTGCCTCGATGGGAAAGTTAATTATCGTTTTGTGGTTATACTAGCACGCCCTATGTTGATGGTCAAGGTGAAGTGTGTTGCGTGTTGCGTAATCTTAACTTAACGACATTGAGTCATCAGTGGTCAGGGAGCGGTTTGTGTTTGTAGTTCGAAGGCGCCAATGTCGCAGGGGGTGTTGGTGGTGGAGGTGTGGGCGACTGGCCGGGGGTGGCCGCGCTGGTCGGCGTCCAGGGGGCAGTCCTCCGCCGGGATGGCATCGAGGGCGGGACTGCCGGGGAGGAGGGCATGGGTTTGGGTAGGGCCGCCGTTGTCGGTCAGGTCACCGAGCATGGGATCACCGGCATAGGCCGGCTGACAGCCGTTGTCTTCGACCAGGTTGTGGGCATTGGTGCCGATGACACCGTCGTCGTAGAGCACGCAATCACCACTGTTTTTGAGATGGTTGGCGATGAGAGTATTGGCATAGTGCAGGGTGCCTTTGACCGAAATGCCGCCGCCCGCTTTGCCTGCCATTTTCTGGTGAGGGGAGCGACCCATAGCGGTATTCTCGGTGATGGTGCAGTTGGTGAGGGTGACGATGCCGCCGATATTGATCCCACCACCCCGCCGGCCGGCCTGGTTCCGGCTGATGGTGCAATTGCTGAGGCTGGCCGCGCTCTTGCAGGAGACGTGCAGACCGCCGCCATACTTCTTGGCCCGGTTATGGCTGAGGGTGCTGTTGGTGAGGGTGAGGGTGCCCCCTTCGACCAGCTTGATGGCGCCGCCGCTGCCACATTCGAAGCCGGGCGGGGCTTGTCCATCGGCGGTGTTGTAACTGAGGGTGGAATTGAGAACCTTGAGGGTGCCACCCTGGTTGACAATACCCCCGCCGCAGTTGGCCCGGTTGTTACGGACAACGCTGTCGGACAGGGTCAAGGTGCCCTGGTTCAGGATACCACCACCGTAGCGGATGCCCTCGGTCGGGTGGCCGTGGCGGATGGTCATGGCTTTGAGGATCACCGCCGTGCCTTCGGCGATGGAAAAGACGCGGTCGGCGGCCTGGCCGGCCTGTTCGTGAGCCTGGATAATGGTCTGCCCGGCGCCCTGGCCCTGGATGGTGACGTCTTTGTGAACGAGGATGCCGGCTTCGGTGTGAACGGGGTCGGTCAGGTAGATGACGTCGCCGGCGACTGTTCCGGCATCGTCAAGGGCGGCCTGGATGGTGGTGAAGTCGCAGCCAACGGCGCACACGGTGACCGGGTTCAGGGCCGCCAGGTCGGGGGTGGGGGT
>DAOUMU010000472.1:0-15515 GCA_034409055.1 Anaerolineae bacterium | reverse complement strand
CCCGGCCCCCCCCCCCCTCAATAGCCAGCTCTTGGTTGAGGTGCTCGACAACACCACGCGCAGAGTTGAGGGCTTCGGTGGCTGCAATGGGGTCGGAGCCATCCAGGATAAAGGCGACTTCAGGCGGGTCGCCAATTGGATCGGCCAGGTGCTGGCTGTAATTGGCCGGAATGATGATGGCAGCCACAGCCTGACCTGTTTCGATGTAAGGGGGTACCTCGGCCGGACTGTCGAGGTAAAAATCAAAATCAAAAGTTTCGGTGTTATAGAAGGCCGTCAGCAAAGTGCGGCTTTCTGCGCTCCGATCCAGGTCTACAACAGTTGTCGGCAGGTGCGTAATCGGCGCCGCAGTGGCCCAGGCAACGAGAGACATTTCTGCCAAGGGTCCAATCAACACCAGCGGAGCCATAATCTTGTTCCGGGCCAGTTGTAGCAGTTCTTTGATAATGAGCATCCAGATTCGGTATAACATTGGTTACTCCTATATAGCAATATGGAAGGGAAGCAGGATGGCAAGGAAATAGACCGGCTGCGACTCTGCTACTTTGCTACTTTGCTACTTTGCTGCTACTTTAACTTCTTTTTGAAGAAAAACACGGACAGGACTGTCATCATGACGGCTAGCACCAATAGCATCAGGGCCGGTTCCCACAATGCTTCTAAGCCTTGCCCTTTGACCAGCAAACCTCTGGTAATAGCCACAAAGTGGGTGGAGGGCAACCATTGGGACTCTTCTTTAACCAGATCGGGGAAACTGGAAATGGGATAGAAAATACCGGACAGAAAGAAGCCGGGAAAAAGAAAGAGAAGCAAACCGATGATTGAGGAGGCAGCCTGGCTGGAAATGAAAGTGGCGATAAATAATCCCATGCTAAAGGCAGCCAACAAGAAATCAAGAGATAGAATCAGGAAGAGAAAAAGGGTACCCCTAAAGGGCACGCCAAAAAGATTGACGGCTACCAGGGTACAAGCCACGATGCTAATCAAGCCCGTCAACACATAGGGTATGAGTTTACCAACCAGTAACTCACTCCGCCCCAGCGGGGTGGCAAAGACGGTTTCCAGGGTACTGTATTCTTTTTCACGGACGATGGCATTCATGACCACGATGGCCGGCAGACTCATAGCCAGAGCAATCATGGCCGGTACGATACCGTGCGTATTCTTTAGGTCGGGGTTGTACCAGGTCCGTGTTCGCAGGTCTATGCCAGGGGGAAGTTGGGCAGAAACCGGTTCAAGACCACTAAGGGGCATCGCCCGTCCGGCCACTTTTACCGCCACCTGCACCCCAAAAATATAGCTACGACTGACAACATGATCAATGACGTGGTTGGCCGTAGATGGGTCCGTGCCGTCTACCACAACCTGTATTTCAGCCCGTTTGCCAGCGGCCAGTTGGCTGGCAAAATTAGGGGGAATCACTACCAGGGCCTTGGTTTGATCCCGGTCGAAATACCGCTCGACTTCAGCATAACTTACCCCCAGCCGGTCAACAATAATATCGTTGCTATTGGCCAGGGTATCCAGAAACTGGCGGGAAAGGGAACTACGGCTGTTATCGATGACTGTAATCGGCGTCTCACGAATATCGGCCACCAGGGCATAAGACATAATAATCATCAAGAGAACCGGTGCCAGCAACAGCAGGATGAGCGTGCCGGTGTCGCGCAGGATGTGACGGCTCTCTTTGACAAAAACGGCCCACGTTTTTCTTAACGACATCATTCACCCCTTATCGCTTGAGGCCCTCAAGAACCACATCGAGGGCTGCCTCTGCGGAACCACGCATGTCAACTTTATCACCGAGTAAGGTCTTATACAGGAACAGACTATCCACCATGCCAAACAGGGCTAATGACAACTGAGGCGTATTAACCGGACGAAATTCGCCACTGGCGATTCCTTCTTCAAGGATCATACTCAATTGATTCTGAAATTCCTCTAACATATTATTGAATATACGCAGTAATTGTTCGTCTTCAGAAGTTTGGGCCCAAAAATCTAGAAAGACCTTAAAGAAAGGGATCAATTCCTCACTGCTCTCAATAGAAACGATCATCATGGTCCGGATTTTATCGGCAGCCGACATATCATCTGTCCAGGCGTGAGAGACTTCTTCACTCAGCTCAAGCATAAACCACTCAACGAGGGCAATAAATAATTCCCGTTTGCTCTTAAAATGCCAGTACAAAGCGCCCTTACTCAGGCCGCTCTCGGTCACAATGTCATCCATAGTGGTTTGGTGATAGCCCTTGTTGGCAAAACGGGTCAGGGCCGCCTGTAAAATTTGTTCACGGGTGGTTACTTTCTTAGTTGTGGCCGGTGGTGCCGGCACCGATGAACTTTCAGCGTGTGCCATCGTCAGTCCTCCCTATTGGCTATTTTTAGTTGACTAGACTGACCGGTCAGTCTAGATGTAGTATAACATATTTGAGCCGGTAAGTCAAGAGGGACCTGCTTGATGGGTGCGCAGTTTTGGGGCGAGTTATGATGAAGCCCCCTGTGGGTCAGCCGGTCCAAACTGGGCCACGTCCGGCTGAAGCCTCGACTCCACAATATACTTGCCCCCAAATTGAAATGCACCCCTGCTTGATCAATGGGGTGTGTTTCCGGTAGGACAAGCTGCTATAGCTTTTTAGGTAATGCGCAGCACTGCTCAAAATCTTTTTTCTGGAAAGAGGCAAGTTAGCAACTTGCCCTACAAGTAGTAAAATTTGTCCGAAAGGAGAAATCGTTATGAAGCAGACCGGATTAACCATCCCCATCATTTGCCTGGTTGGACGTTCGAACGTTGGTAAGACGACGTTGTTGGAGAAACTTTTACCGGAATTGAAGCGACGGGGCTACCGGGTAGCCACGATCAAGCATCATCCTCATCCCGGTTTCGAGGTCGACCAACCGGGTAAAGACACTTGGCGTCATGCCCGGGCCGGGAGTGAACAGGTGGTCATTGTAGGACCGGACAAAGTGGCTTCTATTCGCCGGGTGAAGCGTGAGCCGACTCTGGATGAAATCGCGGTCACCATCAGCGACGTCGATCTGATCTTGACCGAAGGTTATAAACAATCAGATAAACCCAAGATCGAGATCATTCGGGCGGTTCGTAGTCGAGAGCCCGTCTGTGCGCCCGAAGAACTTCTGGCCATCGTATCTGACGTGACCCTACCGTTTGACATCCCTCACTTCAATATGGACAATATCACCGGTCTGGCGGACCTGATTGAAACTCGTTTCTTGTTGGTCAGTTAGTTGGTTGGAGAAGGTCGTTGGCACGAGATAAAAGCAGGGTGAATTTTGATACAACTCAGAAGTTGTGAAAATGGGCACAGATGCAGTGTAGCTTGCGTCTTTATCTATAGGACGGTTTATGATATAATGGCCTTAGGCAAATACCTGATGATCGGTTAGGAATGATGGGCTATCAACGATGAACGCCATCACGGTTTCTCGACAAATGGGCAGTCAAGGGGACGAGCTGGCCCTGCAGGTGGCCCGGCGACTCGGCTGGCAATGGATATCTCGTGACCTGATCAATCAGTCTGCCTTGGCCGCTGGCACCCCGCAGGTGGCCCTGGCCGAAATTGACGAGCTTAATTTCTTTGGCTTGCATCCGTCGGCCAAAGAGTGGCAAGCTTATCAGAGCCAGGTGGAAAGTTACATTCGCGACCTGGCTGATGGAGGAAACATCGTCATCGTTGGCCGGGGAGGACAGATCGTGCTGCGTGGCCGCCCTAACGTGTTGCACGTGCGTGTCGTCGCTCCCTTTGAGACCCGGGTGGCCTGGCTGCAACAGCAGAAGCCCATCTCAGCCGAATCGGCCCGCGCTCGCCTGGAAGCCAGTGACCGGGCCCGCGCTCGTTATTTACGGCGAAGTTATCATGTCCGTTGGGATGATCCAACCCTCTACCATCTTACTATTAACACCAGCCTGCTGGAGTTACCCCAGGCGGTGAACCTGGTAGTACAGACATTCCGGGCATGGACCGGTGTGTAGACAAAGATCAAACATCAAATGACGTTTGACACCTGAACTCAGCACAGACGAAAGCGTTTATGACAGAGGACGACAAATCTCAACCCGAGGTAACGTTTGCTCATCCTAGCGAAGAGCAGTTTGCCCAAATTCTCGACTTCTACCAGGTTTTGTGGAAGTATGAGCCAAGAACCTTTGAACTGCGGTGGGATGAGGCAGGTAACGTTATCGAAGCCTTCACCCCCGACTTCTACCTGCCAGAGCAGGATTTGTACATTGAGCTGACCACGATGGAGCAAAGGCTCATTACCAAAAAGCATCGTAAACTGCGCCGGCTACGCAAACTTTATCCCGATATCAATATCAAGCTATTGAATCGAGCTGACTTTAAGCAGATGATGCTCAAATATGGGGTGGATGACGAGGAAGCTCTGCTCGGTCAAAACACCAACCCATAAAATTTTGTAAACGACAGGAGAGTCGCTATGGACTCGAGTGCGCCATCAGCCTGGCCTGGGGACATTGGGCCGGTATTCCTGACTGAGGAACAAATTCAGGAGCGGGTGGCCCAGTTGGGAGCCCAAATCAGCCAAGATTACGCCGGGAAAGATTTGGTGGTTATTGGCATTCTCAAAGGGGTTATTTTTTTCATAGCGGATCTGCTGCGGACCTTGACCATCCCGGTGACCGTTGACTTCCTGGCCATCTCTCGCTACGGCCCCACCGAACAAACGCATGGGGTGGTCAACCTGACCAAAGACCTCAACGAGCCCCTGGTTGGCCGGCATGTTCTTTTCGTCGAGGACATCATTGACACCGGCTTCACCACGCACTTTATTATGCGCACCCTGAGCCTGCGCCAGCCAGAAAGCCTCAATATCTGTGTCTTGCTCAACCGTACCCGGCGGCGCATCATTGACGTTGATCTGGCCTACGTCGGCTTTGAGATCCCCGACCACTACGTGGTCGGCTACGGCCTCGATTTCAAAGAAAACTACCGGAATCTGCCTTACATCGTCAAATTTGAGCCAAACCGGACGGAGCAAAATTAGCCAACAAAAAACCCCGGCGCGGGCCGAGGCTCACCTTTTTTTAAATTGCGAAGAGGGCCCCGAGTAACCTTACAGAGTCTTCGAGTTTTCAGTAACTTACTTGCTTTTGAGCGTCCCCAAAAATATCCTTATTCAACTCTTGATTGGTTTAGCTATCTCCAATCAATTACTGATTTCCCGGTATTGCTACCTTTTAATCAGCTTACGGTTTATACTTAAAATAAACCGCTTGTTGAATAAAGATTACTTTTCAGTTACTTTATTCCTCGAGTTCCCTTTCGATTCCTTGGAACCCTCTCCAGTACTATAGTACCACAATTTATAGATTTTGTCAAGACAAAAATCTTAAATTTTTTAATTTAATTATCAGTCCACCCGAAGCAACCTCCAGGTATGAATCCTTCGATGATCGATTATTTATTTCTGCTAAAGTTGGCCCTCAGCTTCATTAGTAGCAGCGGCATCCCCATGCCTCTGCGGGAACGGCATAGGGATGCCCTCCCCACTTTTCCGACAAGCTGCTAGCGTCGCACAAGCAACTTGCCACTTTCGGCCACACCAGCGGCCAGGGCCGCTTTGCCCAGGTCGAACAGGATGAAAGGAGCCACCCCGGCCAGCCAGGCCTTTTGCCAGTTCCCCAGCATCATCGCCAACCAACTGGCACCGGCCAAATAAAGAACCAACACGCCGGCCACAGCAGCGACAAAATATCTCCACCTGTTCTGATAAGAGAAGCATTCAGCCAGCCTCCCCGTAACAAAGGCCGCCGGCACAAAACCTAGCAAATAACCGGCAGTAGGACCAAAAAAGCTAGCCGGCCCCAGGCCGTTCGCATCAAACGGTAAGCCCACGGCAATCAACCCCAGGTAAGTCAGTTGAGCCAACGTCCCCCCCCAAGCGCCCAGCACCAACCCGGACAGCACCACCGCCAGCGTTTGTAGGGTGATGGGCACAGGTGTAAAGGGTAAATAAATGGTAATTCGGGCCGTAAGGGCCGTTACAGCCGCAAAAATCATAATGGCGGCTACCCTATGCCAGAGTGTTTGATTCAGTTGGACGGTCAGTAATTTTGTTCGCATATAATCTAACCTCTTCTGTTTGGATGTGTTTCAAATGTTTGCAAATTAGAAAGTACCGGCCAATAGGGCCAACACGACCCCGCCGGCAATCACGCTGCCAAGTTGACCAGCCGTATTGGCCCCCATAGCATGCATTAACAAGAAGTTTTGGAAATCATACTCTTGCCCGATGCGTTGCACAATCCGGGCCGACATCGGAAAGGCGCTGATACCAGCCGCGCCAATGAGTGGATTGAATTTTTTATTAGAGAGCAGGTACATCAACTTGCCGAAGAGGACTCCACCGGCTGTATCTAACACAAAAGCCAAGAGGCCCATAATCAAAATCAACATCGTATCTGAGCGGATAAAGCTTTCACCGGTCATCGTGCTACCGATAGTCAGCCCCAGAAAGATAGTGGTCACATTGGCAACTTCATTTTTAGCCGCATTGCTCAACCGTGTGACGACACCCGACTCGCGCAGCAAGTTGCCAAACATCAACGTAGCAATCAGTGGTGAAGCCACCGGCGACAGCAGCGAAACAATAATGGTCACCACGATGGGGAAGAGAACCCGGGTTGTTTTGGATATTTCCCGTTGGGTATAAGGCATACGCACCGTACGCTCCGCATCGGTGGTCAGCAAGCGCATAACCGGTGGTTGAATGATCGGCACCAACGACATATAACTATAGGCAGCCACGGCAATAGGCCCGAGTAGATGGGGAGCCAGTTTGGTCGAGACGTAAATAGCCGTTGGGCCATCGATAGCCCCGATAATACCAATAGAGGCCGACTCATTCATATCAAAACCCAGCGTCAAGGCCAGCATGAGCGTGCCAAAGATGCCAAACTGTCCAGCCGCCCCCAACAAGGCCATTTTGGGATTCTCCAACAACGGCCCAAAATCGGTCATTGCCCCCACGCCAATAAAGATGAGCAAGGGAAAGAGTTCGGTCTTGATCCCGGCCTCGTAGAGAATGCCTAACAGACCATGCTCATTAGCAATGCCAGTCAGGGGCAGGTTGGTCAAAATGGCTCCAAAACCTATCGGTATTAATAACACCGGTTCATAGTCTTTGGCAATCCCCAGGTAAATCAGTACACCACCAGCGATCATCATCAGGACCATTTTCCAGGTGAGGAGCGTCAGGGCTTGTAAGAGTTGCAGAAGATTATCGAAGTCCATAGCAGCCTCACTCAAACGTAAATAAAACGTCGCCGTGACCCACGGCTTGCCCTGACGTGACGGTCACACTGGCAATTACCCCCTCGCGGGGCGAACGAATGGCATTTTTCATCTTCATCGCTTCCAAAAAGCAAAGCTCCTGGCCCAGGCTAACTTTGTCCCCTACCTGGACCGCAATGTCGACAATATGACCGGGCATGGGAGCGGTGACTGCCTGGTCCGTCGCCTCAGGCGGGTCGGTGGGTATAGGGGCTTTCTCCGGGTCGGATGGATGGCGGGCGACTGTTTCTAAAGCAGCCACCAGTTCGCCGGCCGGTACTTTCTTCACCGCAGCCGTTTCAATATCCACCAGGTAGGGTTGGCCATTGACTTTAACGGTTATAGGTGAGGCGAATAGATCACCTACTTCTACCAGATAGGATTTGCCGTTGACAATTACTTTTAATCTTCGGTTCGTGGTCGAGTCCATCATTAATTTCTCCATTGGGTTACTCTTGAAGTGCGGACTGAACGCTGTTGGGCCCGCCCCACCATCCACCATGAGCCATGCCCGGCCTCAAGCGTCGATCCCAGCTCACCCTGGTAAATATCCAGCGAATGCAGGTAGGCCAGAGCCACGGCGATAGCGGCGGCAATTTCTTCATCCTCCGTATCGCGGTCCAGGGCACTGACAGCCGGCGCTTCTTTTAACTCAGTCTCATCAGAGACGGACGGTTGCGGGCGAAAGAGACGCTCCAGTAGAATCATGGTCAGGACAAGCAAGCCTAAAGCCAAGAAAGTAAGGCTTATGCCCGTCACACTGAGCGTCAGTCCTTGCCAAATCAGGTCAGACACAATAACACCTCCTGAAACTTTGAATTTTCATTACACCGGCATCAGGCCATGCTTCTTGGGCGGCAGCGTAGCATGCTTGTCACGCAGCAGTTCCAGGGCTGCGATCAGGCGAGGCCGGGTTTCGGCCGGAATGAGAATATCGTCAATGTGACCACTGGCCGCTGGGGTGTAGGGTTTGGAGAACTTCTCGCGGAATTCGGCCACCAGACGGGTGTGCTCAGCCTCCGGGTCTTCCAGCGTTTTGAGTTGCTTACGGTAGAGAATATTAACGGCCCCTTCGGGTCCCATCACGGCAATTTCGGCGGTGGGCCAGGCAAAGGTCAGATCGGTGCGAATGTATTTACTACTCATCACAATATAAGCTCCCCCGTAAGCCTTACGGGTGACAATTGACAACTTGGGCACGGTCGCCTCGGAATAGGCATAGACGATTTTAGCGCCATGCCGGATGATGCCCCCATGTTCCTGGGCCAGGCCAGGCATGAAACCAGGGGAATCTATAAAGGTTATCAAGGGAATGTTAAAGGCATCACAGAAACGGATGAAGCCAGCCATCTTGTCTGAAGTGTCAATATCAATGACACCGGCCAGTACGGCTGGCTGCTGGGCCACCACACCCACCACCTGGCCATGCAATCGAGCAAAGCCGACGATGGCATTCTGAGCAAAGCCCTGATGCACTTCCATAAAGCTGTCCAGGTCGAAGATTTTGTGGATGACGGTTTTCATATCATAAGCGATACCGGGATCGGTGGGGACAATGGTGTTGAGTTCCGAGTCCATGCGCCAGGGGTCGTCGCTCGGTTTAAGGGCAGGCGGTGGCTCAGCATTATTCGAGGGTAGATAACTGAGCAACTTACGGGTCAACTCCAGAGCGTGATCTTCGTGGTCAGCGGCAAAGTGGGCCACACCACTAATGGTGCTATGGGCCATTGCGCCTCCCAGGGTCTCCAAATCTACCTCTTCACGGGTAACCGTTTTGATGACCTCGGGACCGGTGATAAACATGTGACTGGTGCCCCTGGTCATAATCACAAAATCGGTCAGGGCCGGGGAATAAACCGATCCACCAGCACAGGGACCAAGCATGACGCTGATCTGCGGGATGACCCCACTGGCCTGGGTATTGCGCCAGAACAGTTCGGCATAGGCGGCCAGGCTATACACGCCTTCCTGAATGCGCGCGCCTACAGAGTCATTCAGACCGATGACCGGTACGCCCGCTTGCAATGCCAGGTCCATAGCCTTGGCTACTTTCTGCCCCTGCACTTCAGAAAAGGAACCACCCAACACGGTAAAGTCCTGGGCATACAGGCACACGGTTCGTCCGTTAATCTTACCAAAACCGGCCACCACGCTGTCGCCTGGATGGCGCTGCTTGTCCATCCCAAAATCGCTGTGACGCTGGGTCATGTAGGCATTGATCTCCTGAAAGCTCCCCTCGTCCAGTAACCGGATGATACGTTCACGGGCGGTGAGTTTACCTTTGGCATGTTGGGTTTCAATCCGTTTCGGACCGCCGCCCTGCTTGATCTTTTCCCGCTGCTCCTGTAGTTCGGTGATCAGGGCCTGGTGGCCATCAACCCGCGTCGAGGATTCATCTCCCGGTGAGGCGGTTTTACTTTTGGGTGTTTGGGCATTTATATCTGGTTCCATATTGTCTCCTCTATAAATAGACCTTGTAGGACAAACTTAAGTTTGCCCTACGGTACGGATATTTTCATCATTGATGGTGTGTCAACTCTCGTGATAACTCCTTATAAAATTATACTCCCTTCTTATCGAATCTGAGTTTACGGGTATCTTCTTCCAGACCGGTCGGAACAGTTAAGGGGCCATACAAATCGGGGCGACGAGATTTAATCCACCGTCGGCCCGTGCTATTTTCTATCAATGAGATATCCAGATCAGTAATTACTATGGCATCGTCGGCTTGCCAAGTTTCGGCCAAAATGCGACCATAGGGATCGACGATCATAGCATTGCCGGTACGGACTTCGTCATCGTCCGGGCCAACCCCATTACTGAAGATGAGAAATAGACCATTATCGTGAGCTCGGGTTGGCAGCCAGCGTAGCAACCACTCGCGCCCCTTGGGACCGCGAAACTCTGCTTCAATACTGGCCGGGTCACGATGCCTGTTGTCCCACAAGGCTCTATCCACTTTACCCATCGTATGGGGATCGGGAGAATTACAGCCACCGGTTTGATGAGGAGCCAGCAGAATCTTGGCACCCATTAAGGCGGTAATTCTGACATTTTCCCCCAGGTTATTGTCGTAACAAATCAGTATCCCCACCCCACAACCCTGGGGCAGATCAAAGACGGTATACTCACGACCGGAGGCCATATACTCACTGATAAAGCAGTGGAGCTTACGATGGTGGCGTGTCTGGCCGTTGGGCATCATCACCACATAGGTATTGTAAAGTGTACCGTCTTCCGCTCGCTCAATCAAGCCAGCGCCGATGGTCATATGGTGCTGCCGGGATAGGGCCAGGAGCGATTGCGTGGACGGTCCAGCCGGAACCGGTTCGGCCAGGGCATCGATCTCGTCCCGCGAGAGATGGCGCAGGTGCCAATAGCCCGTAATACACATCTCCGGGAATACGATTAATTCTACCTGCTGCCTGGCCGCATCCTGCACAAAGGTTCGGATCTTGGCCATGTTAGCTTTTTTGTCACCTGGGGTATGATTGAATTGTACCGAGGCGACCCGAATGTTTTGCATAAACAGTACTCCTATTTCAAATAGCAAGCCCGGTCAATGACGCAGCCGGGCCTGCTTAAGCAAAATATCAAATTGGTTTGTCATTCATTTATTCGATACTTCAGTTTACAACTCCTGCTTCCACCATAGCCAGATAGACCTTTTCCGCCGAAAACGGCGGACCTTCCATGCGAACGCCAACGGCATCATAGATCGCATTGGCCAGGGCAGCGATGGTGGGCACCATTGGATGCTCACCGATGCCGCGCGCGCCCCACGGTCCGTCATCCTGCGGCACTTCAACGATGATGCTTTCCATTTTTGGCGGGACATCGGCCGTGGTGGCAATACGATAGTCCACAAAACTGGGGTTTTGCATCACCCCCTCTTTCAACTGAATTTCCTCAAACATGGCCGAACTCAAGCCCTGGATAAAACCGCCCTCAATCTGGGCTTTCACCAATTCCGGATTGATGGCCTTGCCCACGTCAAAGGCAGCCACGGCCTTAATAATATCGATCTTGCCTGTATTCAGGTCGATTTCGATTTCCAGTCCCTGCGCACCGGTGGTGTAATGAACCACGGCCCGCTCGCCCTGGCCGGTTTCCGGATCCAGGCCGGTCACGTAGGTGGGCATAAAATTACCCCGTCCCACAATCGGTCCCCCTGTCCAGCCATCCCCCTTCGGCAGACCGTAGACCACAATGTCTTGCAACGGAACCTCTTGTTCACTCTGATAAGAAACGACCGTGCCGTCGACAATATCCAGCTCGTCAGGATTTTCATCCCAGGCATCGGCCACCATGTTTAGAATCTGTTGGCGAGCATCTTTGGCTGCACTGACAATGGCATTGCCCATACTCCAGGTGAGGCGACTGGCCACGGTTTGCCACTCATAAGGGCTATACTGCGTGTCGAGTGGTCCGGCAATGCGTACCCAATCGTAAGGCACTCCCAACGCAGCCGCCGCCATCTGAGCGGCCACAGTAAAGGAACCCTGGCCAATTTCCTGACCACCCAAGCCCACGGTGAGCGTACCATCCTCATTCAGTTCAACCCAGGCACTTGAGCCGGCGTTGGGCGGCATGGCCGGGGCCTTCCACATTAAGGCAATGCCTTTACCCCGACGTTTGTTGGGGGCACTGGCGGATGCTTTGTTGCCCCAATCGAGCGCTTCCGCCACCTTTTCAATACATTCGGTTAAACCCGTGGGATGTATGGTCATCCCGGTAACCAGCGTGTCACCACCTTTGACACAGTTGAGTTTGTGAAACTCGACTTTATCCATACCGATTTTTTCGGCCAACTCATCCATACATTGATCGACGGCGGTATGCAGTTCAGACATACCAAAGCCACGATAGGCTCCGCCGATGGGGTGGTTGGTGTAAACACACAGGCTATCAGTCTTGACGTTGGGGATGTTGTAGGGGCCGGTGCTGCTGTAGCCACCGGCGCGGGTGATGTTGACCCCATATTCGGTCGAAGCTCCGCCATCCCAATACATTGTGTTTTCCATAGCCAGCAGCTTACCCTCTTTGTCGCAGCCCACTTTGAGTTTGATGACCAAACCCTGGCGGACAAAGTTGGTGTAGAATTCCTCTTCCCGGGTCAGGAGCAATTTCACCGGACGGCCTTTGGCCTTGGTAGCGATGGCCACTGGCAAAGCTTCCATCGTCACGCCGGCCTTGCAGCCAAAGCCACCCCCCACATAGGGAGCAATCACCCGCATATCACTCTGGGAGATACCCAATGACTTGGCAATGATATTCCGTTGGGCAAAAGGGGACTGAGAAGAGGCCCAGAGGGTGGCTTTGCCATTTTTTCCCACCTTGGCTACGGCTACGTGCGGCTCAATAGGCACGTGCTGGATGTGCGGAATGCGAAACTTCCGCTCGACGATGGCCGCGCATTTCTCCCAGGCACTATCCACATCACCCTTACGAATCTTGAAGTGATTGGCAATGTTTGTGCCCGGTTTGGGGAAAATAAAATCAGGTGCTTCGTAATCGGCCAGATCAGGATGGATCAAAGGGGCTTCAGGAGAGGCCCCAAATTCAGGGTCGAAGACAGGTTCCAAAGGCTCATATTCGACCTCAATCAACTCCAGAGCTTTTTCAGCGATCTCTTCACTGATCCCGGCCACACCGACTACCGGTTCACCGACAAAGCGCACCCGGTCCCGGGCGAAAATATATTTATCTTTCAGATATAGCCCGATGTGATTGGGAAAATCGTCGCCGGTTACCACCACTTTCAGGCCGGGTAAGGCTCCCGCTTTGCTAGTATCGATGGATTTGATCAGGGCATGAGGATGAGGACTGCGTTTAATACGCGCGTATAACAAGTCTTTGCCAAATTGAAGATCATCAGTATAAACTGCACTCCCAGTCACCTTCTCTTGAACATCCAAACGCGGCATGTTCTGGCCAATTGGACCGGGCAATTTTTTCGTGTCAGCCATTGCCATCTATTTTCTCCTTATCGGATGTTTACAAAATCACATCTTCGCCGCTTGCTTCACCCCTTCGATAATTCGCACATACCCCGTACAACGGCACAAATTGCCAACCAGGGCCTCACGAATTTCTGGCTCAGCCGGATTGGGGTTGCGATCCAGAAGGGCCCGGGCAGATATTAAAACACCAGGCGTGCAAAAGCCACACTGGACCCCTCCCGCTTCGATAATGGCTTCTTGAACCGGATCAAGTTGTCCATCATGGGCCAGACCTTCGACGGTGGTAATTTCAGCTCCGTCACATTCAACGGCCAAGACCATGCAACTATTAACCGGCTCACCGTTCATCATCACGGTGCAAGCGCCACACTCGCCGGCCGCACAACCATTTTTAGTGCCGGTCAGGACCAATTCTTTACGGAGCATTTGCAGGAGTGTCATGTGGGATGGGACGTCAACGATCTCCGTTTCACCGTTGACGGTAAGGGTAATTTTATGAAAAGCCATTCTAGCCTCCGGATAAACAGTGACCAGTTATCAGTGATCAGTGATCAGTTATCGGTGATCAGTTATCACTGGTCATTGGTCACTGATGAAGTAATCCTTAGTGGACTCACGAATCGTCTTAGGTGAGGTTCCGCAGAACAGGTCAGCCTTGGCAATCATACCACCGAGCAAACGACCGATCTCGGCACACTTTTCCTTAAGAGGCGCAACCTGTTTCTGGGTCAGGTAGCCACAATCGGCAGCCGTATCAAGCCAATGCTGTGTTTCTTGCTGCTCCCCATCAGCATCAGTGAGTTTGCTCACGAAATGCCTTTCGTATCGCCTTTTTGCCCAGGCCTCTGCAATTTGTGCGCCGATAGAACGTGAAGACCTTCGAATCTGATCAGTCAGCGAAAACATTTCCTCTTTGGGAAAGGTAGCCGTAATCTGGAAAATCTCCAGGGACAACTGCCGTGCTTTCTTATATACCACAAGATCACGGAAACTTTCCACATACGGCAAATTACTCATCTTACTTCGCTTCGCCTCTGTTCACTGCCACTGATTACTGATCACTGATTACTAATCACTGATTACTGATCTTTTCCCAAACTTCTCTCAGAGCTTTTTTCGTTAAATTCCTGACCATCAACTGACGATAACGGGCACTGCTACGGGCGTCGTCGATGGGGGTGCAGGCTTCCATAGCGGCCTGGGCCGCTTCAGCGATGGTGGCCTCGGTGATTGGCCTTTCGGCCAGGATGGTTTCGGCCTCGGTCGGCACCAGGGGGATTGGGGCGACTGAGGCCAGGGCCAACCGGAAGCGATAACCAGACGGGGCGTTGCTGTCGGGATAGCCCAGCACGGTTACCCCCACAATGGCCAGATCACCAATGGCATTACGGCCCAGCTTAATATATTTGGCGGCATAATTTTCAGGGGGAACGGGCAGGATGATAGCGGTGACAATGTCTCCCGGTTTCAAGACCGTCTGGCCAGGACCAAGGAAGAAAGTGCTTAGTGACTCCTCGCGTATGCCATCCAGCCCATAGACCCGGAGTGTTCCTTTCAGCACCATGCATGCGCCGATGGTATCACCCGCTGGCGAGGCATTACAGATATTACCGACGACGGTAGCTCGTGTCCGTAACTGGTAGCTGGCCACGGTGCGGGCTGCCTCAGCCAGCACGGGATAGTAATCGTTCACCTCCGGCGAAGCGATAACCCGGTTCATACTGACCGACGCACCGATAGTCAGGCCGGTAGTGGGATCGAAGGTGACCTCGTTCATCCCATCCAAGTTTTTTACATCGACGATATATTTCTCTTGCCAGAAACCATCACGCATCCGCACAAAGGTATCGGTACCGCCCATAAACGGACGCGCCTGGCCAGCGTGCTCAGCCAAGAACTGGCTAGCCTCGGCCAGCGAGGCCGGTTTCACATAGTCGAACTCCGGGAGTCCGGGAGTTGGAGTATGCACAATACATCACCTCCTCAAAATGGTATAAATTCTGTATCGATTATGCATAATTAAGGATGTATTACGCAGTTAATAAAAAATAGCAGGGGGCGTCGGGTCAGTCCATCACCCAAGCCCCCGGGCCTAACGGCGTTTTCTTAGCAGTTATCAGTTATCAGCGGCCCAGACCTGCCAGGTCTTCAATGGGCCAGAAACATACGCTCCAAGTCGGTCCGTGACCGGCGGCAGGTCACGGACCACGCCGCGAGCAAAGATTTGTTTCTTAGCAGT
>DAOUMU010000471.1:0-20619 GCA_034409055.1 Anaerolineae bacterium | reverse complement strand
TTCGGGCCGCTATCCTCAGCAACCGTTGGGATGATTTCTGGTCTGATTTTCAGCCTCCCCCACGCCAATATAATCGGAAGGAATTGCCTTTAGCCGTCTAATTTCCCGGAAACAATCGTCGCTCCCGACGGGAAGTATTATCTCAAAATTTGAAATTTTAGCGTGTATTTGGTATAATTGAATAGTATTTCGACTAATTTTCGACAGAAGAGGCCGTTCGACTAAACTGCGACGTCGTGTAAGCGAATGTTACAAGACCGGCTGCATTTATCCACAAATTCTATAAATCGGTGCTCTGAACTGACGCACAAAACACAATAAACTTCAGAAACTTCCTCTTTCTTTCCCTCCTTGATAAATATCCAGTAAAGCTCCGCCTCAAACTGTCAAGTTATGTAGGGCAAGCTGTTTGTAGAAACTCGTAGGGTTATATCCCTGATTTGCTCATTCAAAATATACCCTTTTGTTAGTTTGATCTTAGCTTTAGGGCTGTGAGGAACGGTTTTGGCGGATTACTATTCATATTTAGGAATTAGGTTCTCTACATCGGTTGAATTTGTAGGAAAACTCAATATTTCCAAACTACCATCCCACTGCTCTCAAAGGGGTAACTTTCAACGAGTAAAAGGGAGGTATAACCCTACGAGCATTTACAGTTATGCCCAGTCACTAGAAAAACTAAAGGTGGTCAGCATCACCAATTTGTACCCGTAGTAGTACTTCTCCGGCGAGCCGCACAATAACCATAGTCGGCTGACCCCAGGAAAGCACCTCGACTTTTGTCTCGGCGGTAACCGAACAAGACGAATAAAGTCACACGGGTTCGGGTGCCGTTTAGCCCGAAGTTGAGCTATTATTGGGAGGTAGGAAATGAAAACGAGACTATTGACTATTTTATTAATCCCGGCCTTGGGTCTGGGGCTGGTATTGATCGCCGGGCTGGCCCTGACCTGGCTGGCCAGGCTAGCGCCGGTGGCCCTGGCAGCGACGCCCATCTATGTGCGAACCGATGGAAGTGATACACTCTGTAACGGCACAGCTAATGCCAGTTCGATTTCTGCCCCAAACTGTGCGTTCGCTACCATTCAGAAGGGAGTAGATCTGATCGATGTCAACGGCACAGTCATCGTGGTGGCAGGAACGTACTATGAAAATGTAGTTATCACCGAAAGTATGACCCTCAACGCCCTGGCTAACAGTATCATCGACGGCGGAGGGGTCGGTGTGGTCATCAGTATCACCAACAACGCGGCCGTAACCATTGATGGTTTCACCATCATCGGCGGTGATGGCTCGGCCAACGTGCAGAATAACGGTGATGCAGGGGGTGGGGGTATCGCTATTCGAGGGGCGACAGCTATCATCCGTAACAACCTCATTGAGAATAATGTGGGCAGCTCGGTTATTACTCGCTTTGGTGTGGGGGGCGGTATCCAGGTTCTCAGCAGCACTATGCCGGTGCGTATCTATAATAACACGATTCGGGCTAATGTAGCTTACTCAGTAGCCCTGACCTCGTCCACATTCTCCAAAGGGGGCGCAGGTGGGGGCATCGGCATCGCCCAGGCCGGTGAAGCTGTTATCACCCACAACCAGATTATCTCTAACATTGCCGCCCGGACCGATGTCCCGGCCCCGGATACGAGCCTCGGCTTTGGCGCCGGTGTCACTAGTTTGGGCGACTCGGTCATCATCGAAGATAATATTATTCAGGGTAATCTAGGCATTGCCGCTGGCCTTTGGGGTTGGGGCGGTGGCATTGGCATCTATGGGACGCCAGTGGTGACCATCGCCAACAATACCATCGTTCAGAATACGGCCATTATGTCCGGCAGTGACGCTGGTGGCGGCGGCATATATCTGGATGTTGGCTCAGGCTCGGGGCAAAGGTTCACCCTAGTCGACAACTGGGTGTTGAGTAATACGGCCAGTGTGTTTCTCGCCCCCAATACCGTCAAAAAGCCAGACGTCTTTGCCGGCGGTGGTGGCGTTGGAATATGGGGGGGCGGGGCAGATAACGATGCTCTCACTATGGAAAACAATCACTTGCTCTATAATGTAAGCGCCATATCTGTCACTAACTTGGGCACCGGCACTGTCGAGGGAGGGGGACTCAGTGTCAGCAGGATTTCCAACACCCTCATTATCAGCAACGAAATCAGCAATAACACCGCAGCTAGACACGTATCCACTAGAGGGGCCGGTGGCTGGGGCGGTGGCGTGCTCGGTGGTGGCATGCACTTCTTTGAGAACGAAGACATCACCATCCAGGATTTACGCATCGAGAACAACGTTGCCGTCGAGGAATTGTTGGTCGACGGGGTGAGCAGCAGTAGCGAAGCTGGCGGCCTGAGCCTGCAAAGCTTCCAGACCGCTGTCCTGCGCAATAACTGGATCGTCGGGAATGTCGCCGCCATCAGCGCGAGTATCACCAGCAACACGGACGAGAATTACAGCGCCAGTGGCGGCATACGCATTGATGGCTACGATACCCTCAACGATAGCCTCACCATGGAAAACAACCATATCATCGGCAACGTGGCCGCCCGAACAGTGACTATTTCCGGGGTCGATTCCCAGGGCCACCCTCAAGGAGGTGGTCTGCTCGTCCGCGACATCACCACCACAATTATCATCAGCAATGAGGTGCGAGGGAACACCGTCGTTGAAAATCTGTCTTTGAGCGGAAGCGGCGGTTGGGGTGGTCAGTCCTCCGGCGGCGGGATGTATCTCGGCCAGAACGATACCGTGATGGTGAGCGACAATGAGATCCGTGACAACGTCACCGCGATACAACAGGTGGTTAACGGGGTTAGTTTCGATAGCGAAGCAGGGGGCATTGCCCTGACCAACGTGACGAACGCTACCGTTCGCAACAACACGGTCTCCGGTAACACGGCAGTGATCACTGGGAGCCTGACCAGTAACACAGGCGAGAATTATTGTGCCGTCGGCGGCGGGATCAACGCTTCCTGTTGGGGTAAGCCCAACTGCACCGTGTCTTTTGTGGATAATGACATCCTGAACAATATCGCCGCTCAAATCGTGACCGTGGGCGGCACCAATGCCGACGGTGGGGCCGGTGGGGGCGGCATCAGCATCCGTTCAGGCACTGTTCTTGCTCTCCTACAAAGCAACCTCATCAGCGGCAATACGGGCAATCTAGCCGATGGTAATGGCTTTAGGGGTGGTGGCGGTGTCGACGTCGACCAGAGCACGGTGACAATGGAGGGGAACCTCATTCTGGGCAACCGATCGACTCCAAGCGGACAAGGTGCCCCAGCGATCTGGATATGGAAGGGGACTCTGACCAGCATTAAGGACGTTTTCGCTCTTAGTACCGGCGGGATCGGCTCAGGAACGGATGGTCCGCCGGCCAGGATGACGATCATCAACGATACCTTCTACGACAATGGCGACAGGGGGATAGAGGCCAATGATATGGCCAGCACGGTATATGTTGCTAACACCATCGTCTACAGCCACGAGGACGGTTTAAGGCTGAACAACACCGCTTCTACACTTATCGGAGATTACAACCTGCTCAGCAACAACCATAACTACGACGGTGGGGTGGTTCCTGTGGCTCCTGGCCTCAATGACATCACCGGCCAGAATCCGCTCTTTGCAGATGCGGTGGCCGACAATTTCCATCTCACTAGCAACTCTCCCGCGATTGATAAAGGTACGTCCACTGGTGCGCCGGGCGTGGACTTTGAGGATGATTCGCGCCCACAGGGTTCAGGGGTGGACATCGGTGCCGACGAATACCGGTTGAGTGATGTCTATCTCCCCCTCATTCTAAAAAACACCTCGTCGTGAAAGATCCCATTGGGACAAGGTGACCTGGGCATGGATTATCACCATACTCAAAACCCGGTGGAGGATCTGAGAGGCTGTCTAAAAATTACCCAAATCGCTCCTTAAACGCCATTTCCTGCAAAAAACAGGGCTTCCAAAGCTACTGTTGAACCAGTTTTGGTTACTCAAGGTAGGATTTTGGGCAAATAATTTGAATTTGAGGCCACTTTTGAGTAAATTTTGGCCGTTCAAGGCAGAGTTTCGGATAGAATTTGAGTTTTTAGACAGCCTCTGACTCGATAATTTAATACAGGTAATGTTTAGAAGCCCTATTCACGTCGAAAAAGTCATTGCCGGTTTTTGGAGCATTTTCCCGGTATTTTACCGTGAATCGCAGGCAAAAAGCGGCAACGACTTTCTGGAGATGAATTACTCAAAATAGCCTCTCTAAACATTCCATGTAATACAGAAGCAGCATTCGTCTGAGAATGGATTCTCATTTTAGGCTTGGCTTTTCGTCTTTAACTGCTCCACGAAAGCAGCATACTCTGGTGTCGCCAAGCCCTCTTGCAATACCGCCAACATCATTGCCAAATCACCATCTCACAGAGCCGCCGGTTGCAACCAAAGGCCGGCGAAAACCTCGCTGCGGAGAATACCATTTTCATCAGGCTCCAAAGACTCGTAAACTCCCTCACGCAAAACAAACCAAACGACCCGCTTTTCATACATCTGCACCACCAGTACTTCTGCACCCCGGTACGGGTATAGACGCGTCGCTTGTCATACATATCGTAGCCGGCACTGTTGGTCGCAATAATTTCTACGATGAGTTTGGGAGGGTCTTCAAGATAGTCATTCTCGGTAAAATGAATTTTCCTTACTCCCTGACTCCACACCTTCCTAATTGGGAGATAGTATCAAATTATGTGCTTGTACACCTGTTCTATTACAAAATCCACGACTTTGAAGATAGGAAGCCAAAAAATAGCCAGAATCAGTGCCCGCAAAATCCGTTTTTCGGGCGCAAACCAATAGAACAAATGCTCAAGCACATAATTCTAGACTATGTCCCTAATTGGATTGTCTGAATCGATCAAGAGGTAGACTCGGGCCGCTCACTCAGGATGAGCGTTACTTTAACCTGTTTGCCATCACGCAGCAGGGTCAGGACCACGTCCTGGCCCGGCGATGCATTCTGGATGAAGGTTTGCAACTCTTCCATCCGGCTCACCGGTTGACCATCTATGGCGGTGATGACATCGCCGCCTACGGGCAGCCGATGCCCGCTGATGATGGTTGGTTTGTAACTGCCGTGCAAACCGGCCTGGTCAGCAGGACTGTCCAGTTCCACCTGCTCAATCAGCACCCCTTCCTGGTCGGTGGGCAGACTCATTGCCTGAGCAATTTCGGGCGTGAGGGTAACTCCCTCAATGCCTAGCCAGGCCTGGCCCGCCACGTCCTCTGTATTCTCTCGTTGTTTTTCCTCTGCTTTCGGCCGGGTAGCCAGTTTAACCTTCACTTGTTGCTCTTTGCCCTCTCGCAGAATGGTCAGCGTGACTTCTTGATTGACTTTGGTGGACCGTACCAGATACGAGACCAGGTCATCAAACTCCTGCACCGGCTGCTTGTCAATGGCGATGATGACGTCACCACCAATCCGCGCCTGCAGATCGTCAATTTTTACCTGTCGATCGCTGCCGTGCAAACTCGCTTTGTCAGCCGGACTATCGGGCGTAACCTCGATGACCAGCGCACCGTATTGATCGGGCTTCAAATTCATCGCCTCGGCCAACTCCGGGGTCAGCGACATACCACTCAACCCCAACCAGGGATGCTCATAATGCCCGTCCTTAATCAGGGCTGGCACCACTTTCTGCACAATAGCCGAGGGAATGGCAAAACCGATCCCCGCCGATGCCCGCACCGGTGACTCGATGGCCGCGGTCACGCCAATTACCTGCCCTTGGTCATTGACCAACACCCCGCCGGAGTTACCAGGATTGATGGGCGCGTCGGTTTGAATGATTTCAGGGATGGTGAAGGTTGGGCCTTCGGCCAGGCCCAACGCGTCGGCAGTTGTAGCCGGTATCGAGCGGTCCAGAGCGCTGATAATGCCTACGGTCATTGTTCCTTCCAGGCCAAAGGGGTTGCCAATGGCTGCCACCAACTGCCCTACCTTGACTTGATTAGAGTCGGCCAACGTGACCGGATGCAAGTGGTCAGATGATACATCAACCTTGAGCACGGCCAGGTCGCTATCCGGGTCGGCCCCGACAACCTCGGCAGGAACCGAGAGGCCATCGGCAAACGTAACTTGGATTTTATCGGCCTCGGCCACCACGTGATTATTGGTTACGATGTGACCCTGCTTGTCCCACACAAAGCCGGAGCCAAGTCCGTGTTGGTAAAACTCTTGAGGTTCTTGTGGTTTTTCTTGTGGAAACTGTGGCCCAAAAAAGAAACGAAAGCCGGGAAAATCGGGCATAGGTAACGGCGACATTTCCTGTTTCTGGGTCACCTGGATGTTTACCACTGCGGGATTGACTTCATCGTAGATGCTCTCCAGGGCTGCTTCAATAGCGGTCAACGAGTTAGTTGACCTACCGACCAACTGGTTTGACTCGGCGGTTGGACCTGACGCAGCCATATCAGGCAAGGCAGCCGCAGAATTGCCTGTCAGCAGTGTTTGCAGCGGCGAGGCCAGCGAATTACAACCGGTTAAAGCTGATACGAGCAGAAAGAGTGTTAAAAAAAGCGCGATTTGTTTTTTCATTGTTACCTCCACGTTACCTCCACTTGCCCTTTAAGGGACGTCTAGAATTTTTTATTGCCAGTGATGGGTTTGTTGCTTGATGGCTATGTTCCTCCGGGAATCAGGATAAACAAGACAAAGGCCACAAACACCCCTAACGCAAACATCGCCAATGTCAGCAGCCATATTTGCAGCCTGTTTCTATCGCCTTCTGTTAGCGTTTCACTAAACTTGCGTTGTTGAACCTGCCAAAAGCCCCAGATAATGAGGCCGGACAATAATCCAACCATGATGGCAAGCAACAACACAATCGGGTGTAGAAACACCATAAAGCAACCTTTGCCTGTTCAAATCGATACCATCACTAATAGCATAGCACCAGTACCCACAAAAAGTCCTTAAGAGAAACTGAAAACATTCTAAAGCCTGCCTAAAAGGGAAAAGCATATTTTGGATAAATCCGAAGCAGATAAGACTGAGATACAACAGGCTCTCGCCGATTAAAAATCTCAGACGTTTGGAGAATCGGTTCCTCAGTGATGACTTTAAAGAACGCGGGGAGACTCAGTAGATCCAAATTTGAGGAGCCAGCACGCCTACGTGCGGCACACTTCGCAGTCGGCACGTGGGCGTGCCTCACTCCGCAAAAATTGGATCCACTGAGACTTCTCTTTTTTAATGAGAGGCAGGATAGATCCTGCTTAATCTGTGGCAGATTGGCCGGTAGCTTCCGGGACGGTGGGAGCAGCTTGCGGCAGCCAGATAGTAAACCGGCTGCCCTGTCCCGGTTCGCTTTCCACTTCGAGGCGGCCGCCGTGGGCCAACACCAGGTCGTGGGCGATGGCCAGGCCCAATCCCATCCCCTGGGGAAAGCGCCCGCCGCTCTGGCCTCGATACAACGGGGTAAAGATGTTGGCCTGTTCGTCCAGGGGAATGCCGGGACCGGTGTCGGTCACCCGAATCCCGATGCCGCCATTTTCTTGCCCCGCGTTAACGGTAATCGTGCCCTGAGCCGGAGTGTATTTGATGGCATTGCTGACCAGATTACCCAGGGCCTGAGCCAGTCGGTCGGGATCGGCCTTGAGCGCCGGTAAATCGGATGTGATGTCGGTCTGCCAAACCAAGCCTTTGCTCTCGGCAGCTTCACGCCAGGGAGCCAGTACCTGGGGCAGCCAGGTACTGAGCGTTAAGGATTGGCGATTCAACTCCAGTGTGCCCAGCACTTGATCGTGCAGATGGGCCAGGTCGTCCAGCAGGCGTTCCAGCCGACGGATTTCGTCCTCTATGCCGTGCAAAAGTTCCTGGCAAATGGCCTTGTCTGCGCCCGACCGTCCCATCAGCACCCGAATGGCCGAGTGGACCGCGCCCAGTGGACGACCCAGTTCGTGAACCAGGTTGGCCAGTAATTGCTGCCGGGCTTGTTCCAGGCTACGCAGTCTGTCTACCAGCGTATTTACCGAGCGCAGCAGCAGGCGAATTTCTTTTGGCCCCTGTTCGGCGAGAGAGGCAAATTGCTCGCCCTGAGTCAACCCGTAAATGGCCTGCGTCACCCGCTGCAAGGGACGTTCCATATCCAGGGCCAGCAGTAGCCCCACCAGCAGACCTAGCACCAGGCCCACAATCAATATGCCCACAATCAGATACCGCAGCCGCAGAAACACCTCCTGCACTCCGGCCAATTGATGGCTGAGCCGGATGATGCCTACCACTCGTTGGTCGGGTCCAACAACCGGAAACAATACATCGGCAATTTCTTTATGAAGATGGCGGCTATAAGTTGTACTTTGCGTCACTTCACCGGCCAGGGCATCCGGTAAAATAGACAGGTCTAAAACCTCCCCCAAGCGTTCCGTGTCGATAGGATCGCTTGAAGCCAGCAGTCGTCCTTCGGCATCCAGCAGCATGAGGCGGGCCGGTAAATCTTGACTGACCTGATTGACAAAGGCCTGGGCTTGAGCCGGATCAGTCCACACAGGTTCCGACCCGGCCAGTCTGGCCACCAGTTGGGCCTGACCCGTTAATTCCCCGGCCAGTTCCGGCAATAACACCGCCGTTTCCAGCACGTAGACCAGGGCGATACCCATAATGGGTACAATCACCAGAAGCGGTAAGATATGGCTGAGAATTAATCGGTTGCGCAGGGAATCAAACATCAGTTTTGGGGTAGGGTTCTAATTTATAGCCAACGCCCCGCACCGTGACAATGCGCTGGGGCTTTTTGGGGTCATCTTCAACCTTCTGGCGCAGCCAGCGCATGTGGACGTAGACAATTTGAGGTTCGCCTACATACTCTGCGCCCCAAACCTGGCTCAACAAATCGTCTATTGACACTACATGACCGGGTTTGAGGGCCAGGGCATGCAGTAGATCAAACTCCAGCGGCGAGAGGTCTACCGGCTGACCGGCCACGGTCACGGTGTGGGCAGCCGGGTCAATGATCAAATCGCCAATTTCTAGCAGATCCGGCTCGGGTATGGCGGGAGAGGTTCGCTCAAATCGACGCAGTACTGCTTTAATGCGGGCCAATAGCACGTTCAAATCAAAGGGTTTGGTGACGTAATCATCCGCGCCCAACTCCAACCCCAGGGCCTGGTCGAGTTCACGGCGGCGGGCGGTGAGAAGAATGATGGGGATGTCGGCCTGTTGGTTCAATCTGGCGGCCTGTTGAAACTCGCGTAGCGCATCCAACCCGTCCATACCCGGTAGGCCGATGTCCAGCAGGATTAAGTCGGGCGGGTCGCGCCGGACCACATCAAAGGCAGTTTCGGCATCGGCGGCAGTGCTGGCTCGATAACCGGCATCTTCCAGGTTCAAGGTCAGACTGCGCCGCATCAGGGCATCGTCGTCTACTAATAAAATATGTTTAGCCATCTAAACTCACCCCTGACCAGCGAGGATAGTATTTTTATTGTACTACAGTTTAGCGCCAAGAAACAATTGACGAGCAACATCTGCAAGCCGAAAAATGTTTTTAGAGTCTTTCTTTTTGTCAGCTTTAGGATAACTTAAGGTAATTGTCAGCCTCTCTTAAAGATTATCGGTTTATCTCCATGATATGCTAAAATGAACCGATAATAGGGGTGAAAAAGTGCACTTTTTCACCCCTCAAAAATTTTAATCATTGCCTGACTTTTGATTGATTTCTCTAGAATGAGTCATTGATGATTTGTAAATCGGAATAAATAACCAGAGAAAGGCAATATATCACCAGATTAATGAATACAATACAAACTGGGTTCAATAATAATCCCTTATCCCAAAGTCTAAGCCACCTTTCATACTACTTATTGAAACCGGCTCGCTCTTTTCAAACTTGGCATCGTCCTAATCTGAGGCCCGATTTAATTGCCGGAATCACAGTGGGGTTGATTGCTCTGCCACAGGCGGTTGCCTTTGCCCTTATTGCCAACCTTCCCCCGGCAATGGGTTTGTATGCCACCATAGTCGCCGCTGTTGTGGGTGCTTTATGGGGTTCCTGCAATCAAATCCAAACCGGACCGGCCAATGCCATTTCTATTCTGGTGCTGTCGGTCCTGTTGCCTGTGGCTGCTCCCGGCACCTCGGAATTTATTCTTGCGGCCGGAATGGTGGCCGCGCTGGCGGGTGTTTTTCAACTGGTGATAGGATTGGCCCGTTTGGGCGTGTTGGTCAACTTTGTTTCTCACTCTGTGATTGTGGGCTTTGCCAGCGGTGCGGCGGCGCTCATTGCTGCCAATCAACTGCAGCACCTATTGGGGTTACACTTTGCCAGTCACGGTTTGCTGGAGACGATTCAAGAGGTGTTGGCCCATTTGCCTGACATCCATTGGCCCACCGCCCTGTTGGGCCTGGGAACCATTACCTTGCTGTTGTTGCTGCGAAAACTGGTCCCAAAATTGCCCGGCCCGCTCATCGTGATGGGGGTCATTTCATTTGTGGTGTTTCTTTTTGGCTTGAATGAACAAGGCGTGGACGTAATTGGAGAATTGCCCCGCACGTTGCCGCCGTTGGTCAAACTGCCGGTGTTCAATGTAAAACTGATAACCCAATTAACGGCTGGGGCGTTGAGCGTGGGCGCACTTGGTTTAATTCAAACCACAGCCATTGCGCGCTCTATTACGGCCGAAACCGGTCAGCGTATTGATAACAATCAGGAGTTTGTGGGCCAGGGCATGGCCAATATTGCCGCCGGTTTCTTCTCCGGCTATGCCGGGGCCGCGTCGTTTGCCCGCTCGGGGGTTAGCGTAAAAGCCGGAGCCCAAACCAGTTTGAGCGCTATTTTTGCCGGGCTGATGGTTTTGCTTGCCATGCTAGTGCTGGCCCCGCTGGGGGTCTATCTGTCGCGAGCGGTTCTGGCCGGTATCTTGATGGTGGTGGCGTATGACCTGATTAAGTGGAGGGAAATTAAGCGCATCTGGCAGGGTGCGCCCGGCGATACCTTTATTATGTTGGTTACCTTTGGGGGAACATTGTTTGTGAGCATGGAATTTGCCATTTTAGCCGGTATCTTGTTTTCGTTTGCCTTCTATCTTTTTAAGACCAGTTCACCCCGCATCACCGCGGTCTTTCCGGATGATACCTTCAAACATTTTGTGCCACAGTCTTCAGACAAACCTCCGTGTCCGCAGTTGGGCATCCTCACCATTTCGGGTGACCTGTACTTTGGTGCGGTCAATTCTATTGAGGACACGCTGCTCAACCACCTGGCCGATCACCGGACACAACGGTTCTTACTGCTGCGGTTAGAGGGCGTGAACAATTGCGATTTCAGTGGAATTCAAATGTTGCAAGCTGTCAGACAGGCCTGCCTGAAACGCGGTGGGGATTTGTTCTTAATGAAGGTTCAAAAATCCGTCTATCCCATCATGCATTCGACAGGTTTTTATGACCAATTAGGCCCCGACCACTTTTTGCAGGAAGAAGAATCCATTACCCACCTCTTCCACCATGTGCTCGATCCGGCCGTGTGTATTTATGAGTGTCCAGTCAGGGCTTTTAAAGAATGTCAAAACCTGCCCAAACAAACCTATTCGCAGCTTTTTGCCGGTCAACCCAAATCGTCTGCTGAGGAGGTGCCTGAAATCTCCGCCCAGGCGTTGTGGCAAGCACTGTATAACGGCAAAACACCCCCTTTGATTATAGACGTACGCGAACCGCGAGAATTCGGGCGAGGCCACATTCCGCAAGCCAAACTCGAACCACTGCCCACTCTGCCCACAACTATGAACGGACACTCCGCCGATGCTCAAATTGTCTTTGTGTGCCGTAGTGGTGAGCGTAGTCGTTACGCAGTTCAGATTCTACGGGCTAAGGGTTACTCCGAGGTGAAGATACTACAAGGCGGCATGCTGGCCTGGGAAAACGCCGGATTACCTGAGGTGATTGATGTAACAAGAGCCAGCCAAAAGGCCGGCCCTGCAATTCTAGTCTATCCTGATAGTGGTTTGTCGTATTAAACGACGACAATATTGACCAGCCGTCCCGGCACGTAAATCACCTTGACCGGCGTCTTGTCGCCTACGTAACGCTGCGCGCCCTCGCTGGCCAGGGCCTGAGCCTTGGCTGCTTCGGCCTCAATCTCGGTCGGCACTTCTATTTTATCCCGCACCTTGCCGTTGACCTGTACGGCAATCTCGACCACGTCCTCTTTGGCCAGCGCCTCGTCCCAGGTGGGCCAGCTTTGTTGGTGGACGCTGTAGGGTTGGCCGACCCGCTCCCACAATTCTTCGGCCATGTGGGGAAAGCCGGGGGCCATCAGCAGGATCAGGGTCTGAATCGCCTCGGCCCAGGCCGGATGTTGGGCCAGGGCTGGCGCCTCTGAACGAGCCGCCAGCAAGGCGTTGGTATATTCCATCAGGCCGGCCACCATGGTGTTGAAGGTAAAATCCTCCAGGTCCTGGGTCACCCGGCGGATGGCCTGGTGTTGCCGGCGGCGCAGGTGGCGCAGTTGGGCTTCGGCTGGCTCACGCCCACCGGTTTCTGCCGGCGGGGAGGTCACCAAATCCCACACTCTTTCCAAAAAGCGCTGCACCCCCAGAATGCCTTTGCTGTCCCAGGGACCGCCTTGGTCCCAACGAAAGCCGAACATCAGGTAGCCGCGCACCGTGTCAGCGCCGTACTCCTGCACCAGATCATCAGGGGCAATGACGTTGCCCCGGCTTTTGCTCATCTTTTCCCGATCTTCCCCCAGAATAATCCCCTGGTTGAACAAGGCGTCCATAGGTTCGTCAAAATTGACCACGCCCATGTCGCGCATGGCTTTGGTAAAGAAACGGGTGTACAGCAGGTGCATGGTGGCGTGCTCGATGCCGCCGGTGTACTGGTCAACCGGCAGCCAGTAGTTCCCCTCGTCCGGGTTAAAGGGCGTGTCATCGGGGGACAAGGTCTGGCCGTCCTTCCAGGAGGGATCCATGTAGGCGTATTGGTACCAGCTTGAGCACATAAACGTATCCATAGTGTCGGTTTCCCGCTCGGCCCCTTCGGAACCGCACTGCGGACATTTGACCGCCCGAAAGCCCTCGTGATACTTCAACGGGGACTCACCGGTAGGCATAAATTGAACATCCTCCGGCAGCATGACCGGCAGATCCTCGTAAGGCACCGGTACGATGCCGCAGGTGGGGCAGGTAATCATGGGGATCGGGCAGCCCCAGTAGCGTTGACGGCTAATCAGCCAATCCCGCAGGCGATAGGTGACGGCAAGTTTACCTTTGCCTTGCTCCTCCAGCCAGCGGGTCACCGCCTGCCGGCCCTCCGTCTCCGGGGTCAGGTCGGCCGGTAGACTGTATTCGGCGGCCAGTTCCGGCGTCCACTCCTCCAGGTTGTATTTGCCGATGGTGGGGTAGCCGGTAAAGGAACCGCTGTTGACCATCGTCCCGGGGCCGGTGTAGGCTTCTGTGAACGGCTGGCCGTCCCAATCTTTGGGGGCAACCACCACCGGGATGGGCAGGTTGTACTTGGTGGCAAATTCAAAGTCGCGCTCGTCACCACAGGGCACGGCCATAATAGCCCCCGTTCCGTAAGTCATCAACACGTAATCAGCGATCCAGATCGGAATTCGCTCGTTGTTGACCGGGTTGATAGCGTAGGCGCCGATAAAGACGCCGGTTTTTTCTTTATCGACGGCCATACGGTCGATTTCGGTCTGGCGAGCGGCCTGGGTCACGTAGGCTTCGACTTCGGCCCGCTGCTCGTCGGTGGTCAGTTCCGCCACCAGCGGATGTTCTGGAGCCAGGACCATAAAGGTAGCGCCCCACAGGGTGTCGGGCCGGGTAGTAAAGACCGGCAGTTCATGACCGCCCACTTCTGTTTTGAAGATGACTTCGGCTCCCTCGCTGCGACCGATCCAGTTCGTCTGCATAGCATGGACCCGCTCCGGCCAGTTCAATTTGGAAAAGTCCAGCAATTCGTCGGCATAGGCGGTGATTTTGAAAAACCATTGGTTCAGATCCTTTTTGATCACGGGGGTGCCGCATCGCTCGCAGTGACGATCCTCACCCCAGACTTGCTCGCGAGCCAGGGTGGTATTGCAGTGGGGACAAAAGTCGACCGGCGACATGGCTTTGTAGGCCAGGCCCAACTCGTACAGCTTCAAGAAGAACCATTCGCTCCATTTGTAATAGCCGGGGTCGGAGGTGATGGCCTCACGCTCCCAGTCGAACATAGCGCCCATGGAGCGCAGTTGGCGGCGCATTCGCTCGATGTTAGCGTAAGTCCACTCTTTAGGATGGATACCCCGTTTGATGGCCGCGTTTTCAGCCGGCAGGCCAAAGCTGTCAAAGCCCATCGGAAACACAACGTTGTACCCTTTCATACGCATCCAGCGCGCCCGGGCATCGCTGGGGGCCATCGCATACCAGTGTCCCATATGCAGGTCACCGCTGGGGTAGGGGTACATGGTCATAGCATAATATTTGGTTTTGTTTTCATCTTTCACGGCCCGGTACAGACCGTCAGCTTCCCATTTTTCTTGCCATTTTTTCTCGATTTGTTGGGGGTTGTATTTTTGGGTCATGCTGGTTTCTCCATCATAGATCTCATTTCACTAGATCACATTTGACTCTCAAAAAGTTCACGGATTGTTTTATCCACCATAAAAATATCTGTAAAAATCTGTGGTCTCTGTGGACCACTCCAATAAAAAAGCCGGTCTCCCGACCGGCTTTGGTGTGTTTCGACAAACTTCAGCACTTATCCCCCCAAGGGGGGAGCCGTCGGGATGGTGGTATTGAGCTGCTAAGGTTCCCGTCAAGATCGGGGAGCAACATAAGCCGATCCACACGCGCATAGCGTAGGGCTTGTTTGTTTTGACTTAAGGTCAAAGTGTTGGCTTGTTCGCTCGACACGTTACCGGCTCCGATTGTACTGGCTAATGCTTGAAGCGCAAATAATGGTATGATGGAAGATTATACCACACTTTCCAAAATATGTCGATAGTTATTTTGGTTGATCAGAGGACTTTATGCCCCGCCTGAAGCAGATAACCAACGGCCCTGTCCATCAACCCCGCCGCCTGGAAGTGGCAGGCCAACACCGTCGCAACTTGCTGTACCTGCTCTCCGTACAATGCCTCCAAAGTGTTTCCGACCGCCTCGTGGAGGTAGACCCGCTCCGCTGCATCCAAACTGTGATACAAATATTGCTGGAACAGGTTGTGCCGAAACCGGTACCGGGATAAACGTTGCCCGCCAGAGGCCAACCGTTGGCTGCCTTGGCTCACGATCAGACCATGCCGTTTGTCTAACTCGCTACTCAAGGCTTGGATCATGGCCAACTCGTCAACCCCCTGCACCCGGGCCACCACCTCCGCCGTAAACTCCGCCCCCTCCACACAAGCCACAATCAGGATCTGCCGCAGCTTCGCCTCCAGCCGTCCAAGGCGCTTCTCGATTACCCCTTCTACCCGGCTGGGCAAGCCATTCCAGGTTATGGCCTGCGCCTGGACCCATTGGCCCTGCCCTGTTCGTACCAGGATACCCCGCTCCTGCATGTCCCGAAGTAGTTCGGTGATAAACAAAGGGTTGCCTCCGGTATGCCGGGCCAATTCCTGGCGGAAATACTCCCCCAGCCGGTTGGGTTCGGTCTCCAGTAGCGTATCGACAAAATCCCGGCTCCGCTCCTGACTGGCCTGGTCCAGGTCTATCCAGGCCTCTCCGAAACGCCGCTTAAATTCACTCAGTACGCTTTGGAGCGGATGCGGCTGACCATCCCCCTCCTCCTGGGTTATCTCGTCTGGCCGGTAAGACCCAACCAGCAAAATGGGGCTCGCTTCAACCCGGCGGCCCAGGTGGAATAACAGGTTGATGGAAGAGAGATCGGCCCAATGCAGGTCGTCCAGGAGCAGCAGCAAGGGCTGCTGACGGGCCACGGTCTGGAGCACCTGGGTGTACTGGGCAAAGATCCGATTCGGCCTCGGGCTGCTATCGTCAGCTCGCTCCGCCTGGCGGGCCACCACTTTCTTCAGCCGATCCAGCCAACCTGCGCCGGCCGGGGCCAAGGCCGTTGCCTGTGACACCAGGGCCGCCCCAGAGATGAAGCTATCAATCAATTTTGGTCCCAGGTCTACGAGTGCCCGTATCGAGACCGGGGCTAAGGCTCGTAAGCGGTTGGTGTTTGTCCGGGTCAGGCTTCCTCCGGCCCAGCCAAATTCCACATGACCCGTAAGCTGGCTTAGTATCTCGCGGAAGGGTAGATACGGGTCGCCAAGGCCGGTCAAGTCGTTGCAATTCGCGCTGGCCACGATCAGATTACCGACCTTTTCCTGGGCCCGTCGAGCGAATTCATGCATCAGGGTGGTCGTACCGCTGCCGGCTTCACCGGTCACAAAGACCACCTGTCCCCGGCCGGCTAAGGCCACATCAAGATACTTGCCCAATTGGGCCAGCTCACGCTCACGGGCTACAAAAGGAGGCAGGGGGGTCTCGCTGCACTCCTGCTTGCCTGCCACCTGGCTCAATGCCCCGGTTTTTATTTGTTCGTACAGGGCGACTGTTTCCGACGAGGGCTCCACCTCCAACGCCTCGGCCAGTATCCGACGGCAGGTTTGGTACTGGGCCAGGGCCGCGCTGCGCCGGCCGCTGATGGTCAGCAGCCACATCATGTGGCGGTGGGCTTCTTCTCGCCAGGGGATTAAGTCGAGCAGGCGAGCCACGAACTGTTGGGCCTGGGGATAACGCCCGGCCTGGGTGTGGTGGTCAATCAGCTTTTCCAGGGCCTGAATAACCCGCTGCTGCCATGTCTCGCGGACCTGCACCAACCAAATTTCAAACTCCGGGCAGTCGTCCAGGTCTAAACCGGCCATGAACTCGCCCCGGTAGAGGGTCACTGCTTCGGCCAGCGAGTCCACCTCTCCCCGAGCTATCAAGGCCTCAAAAGCGGTCGTGTCTACCCAGGTGGTCTCGCTCTGAACAAAACGAATGGTACTGGGTGTGGTGTCAAAGCAGCCCGGCAGGAGCTTTGAAAGATTGTTCAATGCCCAGCGCACATCTCGCCGCCCGTCAGCCACAGCTTTGTCAACCCATAACAGACCGGCCAGGGTACTGCGGCTGACGGCTTGCTTTTGGCTGACCAGATAGCCGAGCAGGGCCAGGCTTTTTTTTGAACCCAGCTTACGAACGACCTGTCCCTCTTGTTCTATCTGTACCGTGCCCAAGAGGCGTAAATGAATGTTCATTTTTGGTTGGGAGGATTTGCTCACAGACCGAAGCGTTTGTGATTTTTCCGCTGAATTTTTTGAGAAAAGCCCCAAATCACAAACGTTTTACAAACGGTATTATTATATACCTTTAAGTGTACCTCAAAATGACCAGATTGCGAACTCCACTCAAGTAAAAATTAAATAAGCATTGGATCAACTGTCCAGCGGAGTCGAGGCTGGGCCAAGCCTCTGTGGGTTGGCCGGTCAGCACCTGTTTTCACCGGCTAAAGCCCAATGCTATCAAGTTTTGCTCTAGCCAGGTCCGTCCCAGGGGGAGGCAGCAGAGCTGCACAGGTCTTCGTACTTTTGGGATCAAAACGCCGGTCACGGACCGGCTTTGAGCCTAAAAAGCCGAATTTCTGATATCCCTTTGAACGCTTGCCTGCGTTTTCGCTTCTGAGTCAATAACTATATTTACATAAAGGAGATAAAATGAAACGTTTACTACATGTTTTTAGCTTGTTATTGATTGTCCCTTTGCTCATGCTGGTTGGAGGCAATGTTCTGGCCCAGGAACCGGATGATGGGGATGCTCCGGTCCCAACTTATACGGTCAAGGCAGGCGACTCGCTTTCAAAAATTGCCCTGGAACAGTACGGAGATCTAATCCAATGGCCAGCCCTCTATGCGGCGAACACGGCCTTGATTGGGCCGGACCCGGACCTGATTGAACCGGGCCAGGTTTTTGTGGTGCCTGCCCTGGAGGATAAGATCAGCGTTAATTGCGCCGGCCAACGAATGACCCGGGCCGAGTTGGCTGCTCACCGGGGGCTTACGCTGGAGGATATGGAGCGCTTACAGACGGTCCGGGGACTGACGCTTAAAGAGATTTGCCAGTTTGCCGATGAGAAGCTGGCCCGGGCTATCAAAAAAGCCTACAATCCCAAGGTGTTACATTCCCCTACCTTTCCCAGTGAAGCAGCCGCCTTAAGACGTTTGCAGCAACAAGATGAAAATGGTTATATTCCTCCCGACGGCCTGCTGAAGGGGGCCCAACAGATTGAGCGCATGCAGCAAGTGATCGGTACTGCGGGCGCTGGTCTCAACGGGGTAGGGTCATGGACCTGGCTGGGACCGGGTAATATTGGGGGTCGGGCCCGGGCCCTGGCGATTCACCCGAACCAGCCCAACACGATGTGGCTTGGCAGTGTATCAGGAGGAATCTGGAAGACAACCGATGGGGGCGCTTCCTGGCAGATCCAGACCGATTTTCTGGGGAATATGGCCATCTCCAGCCTGGTGATGGACCCCAACGACCCCAATACGATCTACGCCGGTACGGGCGAGGGTCAGGGTCTGGGCGGTGAACGGCGTGGGGCCGGCGTATTTAAGACTACCGATGGGGGGAATACCTGGGCTCAATTACCCTCAACCGCCACGAACGATTGGCAGTATGTCAACCGGTTGGCCATCGCCGACAGTCAAACTCTGCTGGCGGCCACGGATACGGGCATCTTCAGAAGCACGGACGCGGGCACAAGCTGGAATCAGGTCCTTGTTGGCCAGACTGTCTCTGATCTAAATTTTGATCCGAACGATGCCAATAATGCCATTGCCGGTGGAACGGGCCAGGCCTGGTATTCAACCAATGGCGGTCAAACCTGGCAGAATGCCGTCTTCAATGCGCCAGGGATAGCTGGTCGGGTAGAGGTCGCCTACGCTCCCAACAATACCAATATTGTCTACGCTTCGGTCAACCAGAATCAGGGAGAAGTCTGGAAGAGCGCCGATGGCGGCCAAAACTATACCCGGGTCAACACGGGCGACAACTTTCTGGGTGAGCAGGGCGACTATGACAACATTGTCTGGGTCAACCCCCAGGATGCTAACTTTGTGATTGTGGGCGGTATAGATTTGTGGCGCAGTACCAATGGTGGGGCCACGCTGACCAAAATCAGCCGCTGGCAGAGTGCCTCTTCGGCCCACGCCGACCATCACTACATTCTTGAACATCCTAATTTTGACAATAACGCCAATAAAATCGTCCACTTTACCAACGACGGCGGCATCCATCGCGCCAACGACGTCTCTACGGTGGCGGAAGAAACTGGCTGGCAAGAGTTAAACAACAACCTGGGTATCACCCAATTTTACGGAGCCGCCGGCCACGCCGGCAGCGGGCGTATTGTGGGCGGGACGCAAGATAACGGCGATTTGCGTTATAGCGGTAATACGGAAACCTGGAATGAGTGGGGCGGCGGTGATGGGGGGTTTGCCGCCGTCGATCCAATAGACGCTAACGTGGTCTATGGTGAGTATATCTACCTGGAAATCCGGCGCAGCACCAATGGCGGGGAACCAAACTCGGAGATTAGTATTGATAAACCGGCCAATGGTAACCAAATCACCGACTCGCGATCTCAAAATGGAGCCCTCTTCATTGCCCCCTTTATCCTTGATCCCAATAATCGCAGTACGATGCTGGGAGGCGGCCTCAGCCTGTGGCGAAGTACCAATGTCAATACGCCCGATCAGGATAACATCAGTTGGTCGGCCATTAAAGCTCCCACGCCCAATAGTGAAAAAATCAGCGCCATTGCCGTGGCTCCGGGTAACCCTAACATCATCTGGGTGGGGCATGCCAATGAGACGGATGATTCGGGCCACGTGTATAAAACAATCGACGGGGGCAATAACTGGAACCGGGTGGATGAAAATACACCCAATCTCCCCGATCGCTACGTAACCCGGATCACCATTGATCCCAAGGACTCCAATATTGTTTACGTTACCTTTGGCGGCTTCAGTCCCGACAACATCTATCGCACGCTGGATGGTGGCTTGAACTGGGCTGACGCCACCGGCACCGGTGCGACCGGCTTACCCGACATTCCTGTCCGTAGCGTGGCGGTCCATCCCATTACCACCACCTGGATCTACGCCGGCACAGAAATGGGCGTTTTTGCCAGCGAAGATAGGGGAGCAAGCTGGACCGTACCCCAGGACGGCCCTACCAACACCCCGGTTGATGAACTATTCTGGATGGGGAATAATCTGATGGCCGCTACCCACGGACGGGGCATCTTCAGAGCCTCACCGGGTGGTATTAGTACCAACACAAATAGCAGCTTCTTACCAATTATTCGCAAAAATAACTGATGTGTTGTTGATTGATAGTCTATAAAACCAAGTCCCCTAACTCAAGATTGAGTTAGGGGGCTTGGTTTGACCTCATCCCCAAACTCTATTTGGGGACGCTCTTGCCTCGGAAACTTATATAGTGACATTTGTCACTATCAGAGATTTTATTCCCTTGCAACCCTATCTAGTTTCTGTCAGGAAACCCCTAATCCGGGTTAGACCTGAATCACCAGAGGTGATATAGTTGTGGTGTAAAAACTTACACATCTGGAGGTCAAAATGCTCAGATTACGTTATACACCCGTGG
>DAOUMU010000470.1:0-16055 GCA_034409055.1 Anaerolineae bacterium | reverse complement strand
GGGCCAGACAACTTTTTGGGCAATCTATGCTTTCCAAGCGCCGTTCTCTTTTGAACCTTATTCAATCAACACAAAAAATGCAGGAAGAACATATCTGATTTTTTCTACAGATTCAACACCCTAGTCTGGACCCCAACCCCCGCCAGGTTAAACGGGCCATCAATATTTTCCTGCTGCTGTGGAAACTGGCCGGTGAACGCCGCCTGAAGGCCGGCCGCCCGGCCACGGGGGATGGGGCCGAACCGCCACCACCAGGACCGTTGTTGAGCCAGGTGCTGACCCCGGTCCGCCTGGCCAAGGTGGTGGTTATCCAGCACAGCCACCCCGATTTGTACGACTTGCTTAAGCTGGCCCCGCGCTATCTGCGTGATTTGGAGAGCTATTATCTGGAGCAGCGGGATAGACGTGGCCTGGAGCAGGCCCCGGAGGCTGCGGCAGAGGAAACAGCCGAGGCTGAAACCGCGCCCAAAGTCAGTCTGCCTGACCACCTGGAACCCTTTGCTGAGCGGGCCAGCCTGCGTCGCCTGTTTTGCCTGTTCCCCGACGACGAAGCTGCCTGCTTCCGCCATTTAACGCCCACCAACCTGCGGTTATATATTACCCTGGCCGGTCGGGCCGAAACCGAACGCCGTGCGGAGAAGAAGGTATCAACCCGTCTGGCCTTTGAGCCGGAGATGGTGCACGTTCCGGCCGGCGAGTTCATTATGGGCACGACACTTGAAGAAGCAAAACAGTTGGGGGATTATGCTCAAAGAGAGACTCCCCAACGTACGGTTGAATTGTCCGCCTACGAGATTGGCCGCTACCCGGTCACCAACCTGGAGTACAAAGCCTTTGTCGAGGCTACCGGCCACTCACCCCCCAGCCATTGGGAAGGGGGACAATTCCCCGATGAACTGGCCGACCATCCGGTGGTTTACATTAGCTGGAATGATGCCACCGCCTACTGTGAATGGCTAACGGAAACCACCGGCAAGCCTTACCGCTTACCGACTGAAGCTGAATGGGAGCGGGCCGCCCGGGGCACCGATGGCCGCCGCTACCCCTGGGGTGACGAGTGGGACGAAACGCGGGCCAATACCCAAGAGGCCGGTCCGGGCACGACCACGCCGGTGGGCCAATATTCGCCGGCGGGTGATAGTCCGGCCGGCTGCGCTGATATGGCCGGAAACGTCTGGGAATGGACGAATAGTTGGTTCCAGCCTTATCCGGGCGGTAGCTATCAGGATAAAGAATATGGCGAAAAGTACCGGGTGTTGCGGGGCGGGTCCTGGCTCCCCAATAGTAGCCTTGCCCGTTGTGCCCGCCGCCTCGGGAATCGCCCAGTCGACGGCAGGTTCGACGACGGTTGTCGGCTGGTCTCCCCCATTTGAGCTTCTGGATTCTGAATTGCTGGAATTCTGAAATAAGAGGACCAGAGAGGTAGGGAAACAAGCTCAAGGTGGCGATAAGTCAACCTCACCCTGTTCCCCCCGTAAGGGGGCCGATTTAAAATTTTCACAAAACAAGTGGCGAAAAAACGCAATTCGGCTATAATGGACCGGCAACTTTGTTGCGGGCGCAGGCCGAGGAGACCGGGTGTTGCGGGGCGGATCAATCCACCTCCACCGGCCCCGGTTGAAACGTCTCCCGCTCAACCGCCTCGATCAACTGCCGCGTCAGGCGCATAATCGTCCTGTCCTGCGTGGCCTCGGTTAGCGTCATCGGGGCAATGCTCTGGCTATTATCGCCTGCTACGCGCACCGGGGGCAACATCTCCTCCTGGCCGGCCGGCAGGTTGAGAAGATACATTCTGATCCTCAGTGGTTACGGTTCTTGCTTATCCGCCAATAACCGTTGGCACAAACGGACACCATCCATCGAGTTTACAATCCAGTAATCGGCTCCCACATACTGGCAGACCTGATCATTAAGTAGGCCACCGCCGATGATAATGGGAACCCTGGCCAAATCCTGCTCCGGAGCTTGCCGGATCAGGAGGATGGTGTCGCGCATAACGTCGTATGAACTGGTTAGCAATCCGGATAACCCAACAATATCGGGCCTAACCGTACCGGCCTGGACCAGAAATTCGGCTGGGGGCACGTCAACTCCCAGATCATACACGGTAAAGCCGTAACAACTGAGCAACATGCTCTGGATATTCTTGCCGATGTCGTGAATGTCGCCCTGAACCGTACCCAGCAGAATCCGGCCGGACTCGTTCCCCTGCACTTTTTCCTGGATCACCGGTTGGGCCAGTTCCATCACCTCGCGGAATATTTCGCCAGCCATGATCAGCCCGGAGAGGAAATACTGCCCCTGCTCATATCGTTCACCCACCCGGCGCATTCCTGTCTGGCAATCCTCAACGATGGCCAGGGGATCATCACCCTGGCTCAAACGCTCTTGCACCAGGCTCAACACTTCTGGCTCATTCAACTCCGCCACGTGATGAATCAAGGTAGCCCGCATCGCCTGGCCGTTGGCCACACTGTCATCGTCCGGAGAGGTCATTGGGCCATCAAAACTGTCGGCTCGAGGTTGGTTACTCATCGCTAATCCCCACTCTGGTGGTAAAACGCAGATAGTCGCTATGACAGATAAACCAGCCCCAACTAACCGGTTGATCGTTGAAATCGTAAAAAAGATGTTCCAGATAAAAAGCGGCCGTAGGTCGTGGCGTCTGCAAGATTTTGGCTTCCTCTTCATTGAACAGGCAGGCGTCAATGCTTAACTCGCCCCATTTGAGTAAAGCACTACCGGTACCGTCAAACAGACCTTGCAGGGCCGTTACCTCCAATTCGGCTTCAACAATCGGGCGCGTTGGGTCATAAATTAGGTATTCACGGTGATAGAACGCGGGTTCATCATTGACGGTCAACAGGCGACGAATGTAAATAGTCTTCTGGCCAACTGTCAAGTTGAGCTTGCGGGCGGTACGTTCATCGGCTGAGACAATGCGGACGTCAAGCAACTTGACTGCCATGGCAGGATCGTTAAACAGGTCCTGCAATTCCTGCAAACCAAAAGCCGCCCGGCCCAGTTCCAGGGCCTTTACAAACGTACCGCGTCCCTGGGCCGTACTGACTACGCCTTCTTCGGCCAGTAAATTAATGGTCCGGCGCACCGTCATCGGGCTGACCTGATAACTCCGGCACAACATCGCCTCGGACGGAAGTTGGTCACCGGGCCGAAATATGCCAGCAGCCACCTGCCGCCGCAGGATATTCGCTAACTGGGCATAGGCGGGTTCATACGAATTTCGATCAATGACCTCGACATCCGAGTCGTTTTGATTAATCTTGCCTGTTTTCATCTGAAATTCCTGCCGGTGAAAATTCGAAAGAGGTAATTGATTTTGACCATCGTCCAGTTCAACTATAAGATTACACATTAATGACAAAAAAGTCAATTCTCTTTGACAACTTCCCTATATAACTATATAATTAAAGCATTGATAGGGGAGCATTTCTATCCTTCCTTTTTCCGGCTATCTGTCCTCATCTACCGTCGATGCTTCCATTGAGAATATCAGGGAAACCCTAATGACCATATCGCGCACCAAAGTCGTTGCCTGTGCTACCGTCATTGAAGAGATGCTCCCCATGCTTCCAGGCGGTATGACCTACGAAATCCTTGATTTTGGTCTACATCTAACCCCCGAAAAACTGCGACACAAATTACAGGAAACAATTGATGCAGCAAGTGCCGAAGTGGACACGATCATTTTGGGCTACGGTCTATGCTCCATGGCGGTGGTTGGTCTAAAAGCCACCGGTTGTACGTTGGTGGTACCACGCGTGGATGATTGCATTGCCATCTTTCTTGGTTCCCACGCGGCTTACAAACAGCAAGCCAGCCAGGAGCCGGGCACCTACTACCTCACCAAGGGCTGGATCGAGGTCAGCGACACTCCCTTCGAAGAATACAACCGTCTGGTTGAACGGTATGGGCCAGAGCGAGCCGACCGGATGATCAAGCTCGTGCTCAAAAACTATACCCGCCTGGCCTTCATCGACACCGGGCAATACGAGCAACATCGTTACCGGGAGTATGCCCATCGTATGGCTGAACGTTTCGAACTCCGCTATGAAGAGATACCCGGTTCTACAGCTCTGATCAAAAGAATGCTTTTTGGACCGTGGGACGATGATTTTGTGATTGCCCGTCCGGGTAACACCATCAGTTATGCTGATTTCAAGACCACCGCCACTACGATGTGCAACCTGCCCGGTCTGTCCTTCAAACCAGCGGGGGAGGGCTCGTGAGCGTGGCTAAACCTGCCAGTTCATGCTATCAAGTTGATTTCGAACCAATCGGCAAACGGGTTGAGGTTGCGGCGGATACTACCTTGCTTGAGGCCGCCCAACAGGCCGGACTGGCCCTGTCGTCGGCGTGTGGTGGGGTGGGAAACTGCGGGCAGTGCCGGCTCGAGGTAGTTGAGGGCCAGGTATCGCCCCCTACTGACGACGAACAATTCATTTTGACCGAACTAGAGTTGTTGGGCGGAGAGCGACTGGCTTGCAGCGCTCACGTTCACAGCAACGTCAAAGTCTACGTGCCCAAAAGTTCACTCATCACCGCACAACGCCTCCAACTGGCAGGCGACAGCGGCGAACTGGCCCTCGATCCGCTGATCCATGCTTACCAGATTGAGGTAGCGCCCCCCACTCTGCACGACCCTCGCTCAGACCTGGAACGCATTGCGGCTGCTCTGGCCGAGGTTCAGGGCGAAACAGATCTGATAGCCGAACCGGCCGTTGTCCGCCAGATGACCCCCATCGCCCGTGAGCAGCACTGGCAGTTGACCGTTTACTTGCGTCAGGCAGAAATCATTAGTCTGGTCCCACCCAAAGCAACCCCAGTAGGCCTGGCCGTTGACCTGGGTACGACCAAAATCGCGGCCGGTCTGGTCGATTTAACCACCGGCGCAGAATTGGCCGTGACCGGGACCTTAAATCCACAGATTGGCTACGGTGAGGATGTCATCAGTCGCCTGACCTATGCGCGGCGCAACCCCGAGGGCGGTCATACCCTGGCCGTAATGGTGCGGGAGACGCTAGACAACCTGCTGGGCGAATTAACCGAACAGGCCGGCGTCAGCCGCAGCCAGGTAGCCGATGTCTGCCTGGTGGGTAACACCGCAATGACCCATCTCCTGGTCGAGTTGCCGGTTCACCAACTGGCCGTATCGCCCTACGTGGCGGCCACCAATGCCGCCATTGATGTGAAAGCCCGAGATTTAGGTTTGACCACGGCGCCCGGCGCCTACGTCCACGTGCTGCCCTGTATCGGTGGGTTCGTGGGGGCCGACCACGTGGCGATGATCCTGGCCAGCAGCCTTGATCAAACCGATCACGTAGCCCTGGGCATCGACATTGGGACCAACACTGAAATCGCGCTGGCCAGACCGGATGAGGGCTTTTTGACGTCGGTGTCTTGCGCCTCCGGTCCGGCCTTTGAGGGGGCGCATATCAGTGACGGTATGCGGGCCGTGGCCGGAGCCATTGAACGAGTCAAACTGACTGAAACAGGACTTGAATTGAAGACTGTCGATAATGCGCCCGCCATTGGCTTGTGCGGTTCTGGCATTATTGATGGCGTGGCCGAGCTCCGCCGCTGGCAATTAATCAACGAGCGGGGCCGTTTTGACCGGCAGCATGAGCGGGTGCGCGACGGCCGTCAGGGAGCTGAGTTTTTATTGGTGCCCGGCAATCACAGCGGCAGCCAGCGTGAGGTCGTCATTACCCAAAACGACATTAACGAAATCCAGTTAGCCAAAGGGGCTATTCGGGCCGGGTTGGAGGTTTTGCTGGAAGCCTCTCATACGGCTCCGCAAGAGGTCAAGGAGGTCATCATTGCCGGGGCCTTTGGCTCATATCTCAACCTGCAAAGTGCGCTCGATCTGGGACTGTTCCCCAACTTACCCCAGGCCCATTACCGGCAGGTCGGTAACGCGGCCATGGTTGGGGCCAGGCAGGCCTTGCTATCTGGCCAGGTGCGTGAACGCGCCCAACAAATTGTCAATAAAACTAATTACCTGGAATTAACCGCCTACCCCAAATTCAACCGGCGCTTTGCCTTGGCGATGCTCTTTCCCAAACACGACGATTGAGCTCGATTAAGATCCACGTTTATCGCACAGGAGGATTTTTGTGGAAATCATTGGTGAAAAAATTAACGGAACGCGCCAGCGCGTGGCGCAGGCCATTGCGGACAGAGATGCAGATTTCATCCGAGATTTGGCCCGCCAGCAAGCCGAGGCCGGTTCAACCTGGCTCGATGTCAACGCCGGCACGCATCCCAAACAGGAACCAGATGACCTGGTCTGGCTGATTGAAAACGTACAGGCGGTGGTTGACACCCCGCTGTGTCTCGATAGTGCCAACCCCGTCGCCCTGGCTGTGGCGATCAAAGCGGTCAACCAAACCCCGCTGATCAACTCAATCAGCGGCGAACCGGATCGGCTGGCCGGCATTTTGCCGCTGGTAGCGGAGCACGGCTGTCGGGTAATTGCCCTGGCGATGGACGGCAAGAAAATCCCGAAAACCAGTGAAGCGCGGGTGGCAATTGTGCACAAGGTAATGGAAGCCACCCGGGCCGCGGGCGTCCCCGATGAGCATGTTTACGTAGACCCGCTGGCGATGACCCTCAGTACCAATATTCAAAGTGGGGCAATATTCTTTGAAACGATGCGGGCCATCCGCGGGGCATATCCAGAGGTACACTTTACCGCCGGGTTAAGCAATATTTCCTTTGGCTTACCGGCCCGTTCTTTTATCAACCGGGCTTTTTTGACCCTGGCGTTGCAGGCCGGGCTGGACAGCGCCATTCTCGACCCCCTGGACCGGGAGCTGAAGGCGGCGCTGCTGGCTGCCGAACTGGTGCTGGGCCGGGACCGTCATTGTTTGAACTACACCCGGGCTTACCGAACCGGGGTATTCAACAAATCTTAGTAACTACCTACCATGTCATTCTGAATGAGCGCAGCGAGTGAAGAATCCCCAAGGTTTTGGTAAATACCCAAGGGGGCACAGGGTAGACCTCTTTTGGGCTAAAGTTTCGGAGATTCCTCGTCGCTTCGCTCCTCGGAATGACATGAGGGTAGGCAGTTACAAATCTTAATGGTCAGGGGTAGAAGCCCCATACGGAGCTTTTTCCCCATCTAATTATTCAAGGAGGCTTGTTATGTCACAAAAACTGATTGACGCCATCGCTGACATGAGGGAGGAAGAAGCCCTCAAGTTAGTCAGAGAGATGGTAGAGAGTGGTTCGAAGCCCATGGTGATCCTGGATGCAGTCAGGGAGGCCATGGACCTCGTCGGCCAGCGCTACGAGGAGGGCACCTACTTTTTGCCTGAACTGGTACTGGCTGGCGAGATGATGAACCAGATCACGGACATGGTCAAGTCCGAGCTGGCCAAGTCGCCGCCGGCCAAGCGTCTCGGCAAGGTGCTCATCGGCACTGTCGAGGGGGACATCCACGACATCGGCAAGGATATTGTCAGCTTTATGCTCGATGTCAACGGCTTCGAGGTCCTTGATCTGGGCGTGGACGTGCCCGCACAAAAATTCACGGAGGCCGTCCGGGACTTCCAGCCCCAGGTGGTCGGCCTGAGCGGGTTCCTGACCCTGGCCTTTGACGTGATGAAAGAGACCGTCGAGGCGATCAAAAAAGCCGGTTTCCGAGACAAGGTCAAAATCATGATCGGCGGCGGCCAGATTGACGAACAGGTAAGGGCACATACAGGCGCGGATGCCTATGGAAAAGATGCCATGGCGGCTGTTAAACTGGCCAAAAATTGGATAGGAGGGTAATACGATGGAAAAGAAGTGGGAACAAATGTCAGCAGATGAAAAGCAGGAAGCGGCGTTTCAAAAGTTGCTTTCGCCGAAAGATCCTGAGGGGAATGACCTTAAATTCCAAAGCCTGGAGGCAGAGGCTAACTATAAAGCAAGCATAAACAGAATTAAAGATGCCGTTCAGTTGAAAGAACCGGACCGGGTGCCGATCACTATACTTCCTAGCATGTTCCCTTTTATTAATGCCGGGATGACCATTCAAGAGGCCATGTATGACTACGACAAATGCACCGCGGCCTTTAAGGAATTCATCCTGGAGTTCGAGCCGGACATGCACATCGGCGCTTGGGCGCCTGGGCCGGGAAAGTTCTACGAGATTCTCGATTACAAGCTATATGCCTGGCCGGGCCACGGGGTGGCACCTGAACACAGCTACCAATGCAATGAGGGAGAATACATGGCGGCGGAGGAATATGATCTCCTGATGACCGACCCGTCGTTTTACTTCAGAAATTTCTACCTGCCGCGTGTATTCGGCGCGTTAGAGGGCTTCAAGATGCTCGCTCCTCTCACCAGCAACCTCGAAATGTATGGGCTCGCCCTTAATTTTGTGCCCTATGGGCTCCCCCCCGTTCAAAACACCTTTAAGGCCCTGTTTGAAGCCGGGGCTGAAGCCCTGAAATGGGCCATGGCGATGGGTGGCACAGATGTGGAGTTGAAAACCTTGGGATTTCCAACTATTCTCGGCGGATTTACCAAGGCGCCGTTTGATGTAATCGGCGATACCCTCCGAGGCACCAAAGGGATCATGCTGGATATATACCGGCAGCCCGATAAGCTGCTCGCAGCTATGGAAGCCCTAACACCCATCATGATCGGTATGGGGGTGGGCGCGTCCCAACAGACCGGGAATCCTTTAATTTTCATCCCGCTCCATAAAGGCGCTGATGGTTTCCTCTCCGATGAGCAATTCAAAAAATTCTACTGGCCTACCCTTAGGCAGGTCATAGTGGGCTTAGTCGAGAATGGATGCCTCCCATTTCCTGCGCTTGAGGGGCATTGGAGCTCGCGTCTGGAAGTTATTCAAGACATACCGAAAGGTAAGACGGCCTGGATGGTCGACCAGACAGATATGGTGAAGGTCAAGGAAACATTGGGTAAGAATGCTTGCCTCATCGGCAACGTGTCCTCCTCCATGTTGAGATTAGGCACACCTCAGGACGTGAGAGATTATGCCAAGAAACTCATTGATACTGTTGGTAAAGGTGGTGGTTTTATTATGAGCAATGGGGCGTTCTTTGACGAGGCCAAGCCGGAGAATGTCAAAGCTATGGTTGAGTTCACCAGGGAATATGGCGTCTACAAATAGATGCCTAACGCATGGTTAGAAACGGGATGCAGATTCACGCGGTCGCCTGAATCTGCATCCTATAAAATTGGCTAACCGTTAAAGCTCAGGAGGGAGAAATATGGAAATCAGAGCAGCAGTTGTTTTTGAGACATCAGGCGATTTCAGCCTTGAACAACTGGAACTCAGCGACCCAAACGATGATGAGGTAGTGGTTCGGATTGTTGGCGCCGGCATCTGCCACACCGATTTGGGTGCCCGCGATGGACATTTACCCATTCCCCCCCCGCCGAGTGTTTTTGGGCACGAAGGAGCCGGTATTGTGGAAAAGGTGGGCGCGCGGGTAACCAAAGTAAAACCGGGCGATCACGTGGTCCTGGCCTGGAACTCCTGCGGAACATGCTCGTCGTGCAAGGCCGGCAAAGACTCCTATTGCCTGAATTTCTTCCTGTACAATTTTCACGGCGCCCGCCCGGATGGGACCACGACCCTACGCCGGGGCGATCAAGTTATCCATGGCTCTTTTTTCAGCCAGTCGTCTTTTGCCGATTTTGCCCTGGCCAACGAACGGAACGTGGTCAAGGTGCGGGATGACGTGCCCCTCGAGACTCTGGCCCCCATGGGGTGTGGCGTGATGACCGGCGCTGGCGCGGTAATGAATTCGCTTCAGCCCAGGCCCGGAGCTTCCATTGCGGTCTTCGGTGTCGGCCCGGTCGGGATGAGCGCGGTACTGGGGGCGGTGGTGTGCGGCTGCACCACCATCATCGCGGTGGATATCAAAGCGGATCGGCTGGAAATGGCCAGGGAATTGGGGGCCACCCACACCGTTAACGCCAGCGAAGTGGACCCGGTTGAGGCAATCCGGGACATGACCGGCGGCGGTGCAGAATTCAGCCTGGAGTGTGTGGGTAATCCCAAGGTGCTCCGGCAGGCCGTGGATGTTCTGCCCCGCCTGGGGGTGTGCGGCCTGCTGGGGGTGGTGCCGCCGGGTACGGAGGTCGGTCTGGATATGGACCTGATCATGAACGGCCGGACGGTTAAGGGCATCATCGAAGGCGATGCCATTCCAGACCTGTTCATCCCCAAACTGATTGACCTGTATCGCCAGGGGCGGTTCCCCTTTGACCGCTTGATCAAATTCTATCCCTTCGACGACATCAACCAGGCGGTGGCCGATATGGAACAGGGGCGCGTGATCAAACCGGTTTTGCGGCCGTAGCCCCTGGCAAATTAGTTGTTGATCAAGGAGGTAAGCATGAAATTCATCCGGGTAAACATGACTGAAAAAACCATCAATATTGAAGATGTGCCCCAGGATTACCTCGGGCTTGGTGGCAGGGGGCTGACCTCGATCATGATCAACGCCGAAGTGCCGCCAACGTGCGATCCCCGGGGACCGGAAAATAAACTTATTTTTGCCCCAGGATTTTTAACGGGGACTCCGCTGGTGAATACCAGCCGTTTGTCCGTCGGGGCGAAAAGCCCGCTGACCGGGGGAATCAAAGAAAGCAATGTGGGGGGCACTGTTGGGACGGCCTTAGGCCATTTGGGCATCACGGCCATAATTGTTGAAGGACAGGCGTCGGAAGGAGACCTCAGTTTCCTGCGGATTGATCAGCAGGGAAACGCCAGCCTTATCCCGGCCCAGGCGTACAAAGGGATGCGCACTTACCCACTGGTGGAAAAGATTCTTGAAACCTACGGGGAGAAAAACTCGGTGCTCTGCATTGGACCGGCCGGCGAGTACGGACTGAACGTCGCTTCCATCCAGTCTTCCGACGTTGATGGCCGTCCCTGCCGCGCCGCCGGGCGCGGCGGCATGGGGGCGGTGATGGGGTCTAAGGGACTTAAGGCCATTATCGTCGATCAGCGCGGCAAGAGCGCCGACGCCATTGCCGATCCGAAAGCCTTCAAAGAGGCGACCAGGGCCGTTGTCGAGGCCGTACAAGCCGATCACATGAGCGCTGAAGTGATGCCCAAACTCGGCACTGCTGCCCTCGTGGCCCCGGTCAATGCGATGGGCGCCTTTCCCAGTTACAATGCTACCAGGGGCACCCTGGACGGCTGGGAGAAGATCGGCGGCGAGGCTATGGCTGAGCTCATTAAGGAACGGGGTGGACAGACAACCCATCGGGGCTGCGACCAGTGTATGATCCATTGCTCCAATGAGTTTGTGGACAAAGATGGGAAGTTTGTTACCAGCTCTTTGGAATATGAAACCATCTGGGCCACGGGCGGGATGACCGGCATTGCTGATCTGGATACGATTGCCCGCCTGGATCATCTTTGCGATGACATTGGAGTCGACACGATGAGCACAGGCGTGGCTGTTGCCGTGGCCATGGATGCCGGCTACAAACCGTTTGGGGCTGCCGGGGCAGCCATACAGATGATAGAGGAGATTGGCCAGGGCACAGAATTCGGCAGGATTCTTGGCAGCGGCCCGGTCGCTGTCGGCAAACACTTCAACCACGATCGGGTTCCCGCGGTCAAGGGTCAGAGCATTGCCGCTTACGATCCCAGGGCCATGCTGGGCCATGGCGTTACTTATGCTACCTCACCCATGGGGGCCGATCACACTGCGGGCAACGTGGTTGGAGCATATTTGACCCAAATGCTCGACCCATTAAAAGTGGAAGGTCAGGTTGACACCTCCAGATTCCTGCAAATTGCTATGGCCGCTTTTGACTGCATGGGACAGTGCTTTATGGCCAGCGTGGCCATGTTGAGTCCCGAAGGTTTTGCGGCGTTTCGGAAGGTGATAGAGGCCAAATCAGGCACACAACTTGGGCCGGATGATTTCCCCGGCGCTATGGGTGTCCGCATCTTGCAGGCAGAGCGGGAATTCAATAAAAAGGCCGGCTTCACCAGGCAAGATGATCGCTTGCCCAAGTTCTTCTACGAAGAACCGCTGCCGCCCCATAATACCGTTTTTGCCATTAGTGACGAGGCGCTTGACAGCACCTTTGATTTCTAACGGGCAGCGAGCATGAGGGTGAAGGTTAAACTATACGGCACGTTGAGCCAACGGTTCCCCGAATACCGGCATTCAGAAGGCCTTGAAGTTGAGATTCCAGAGGAGGCGACAGCCAAAGAGCTGCTAGCCCTTTTGGGAATCTCAGAATCGCAGGGGGCAGTGGTTATTATGGAAGGTCGGGTACTCAAAGCAGATGACAAAATACCGGGCGGAAGCCCTGTAAATGTTTTGCAGACTATTTATGGAGGGTGATGCCTCTGGGCCTTATCTAAAAACATGCTGTGAAGATAAGAGAGGAGGGGGGAAAATTATGTAAAGATAGTTGCTTTCTCGTAGTCAGGTGAAAAGTCAGGAGCAGTTCAATCAGAATATAGTATCATATTTATGGTTTCCAAATAAGGAGGGAAGAATATGGATACCAAAAAAAGTCTGAGCCGTCGCGAATTCCTTCGCGGCGCAGCATTAACCGGCGTCGGACTGCTTGCAGTGGCATGCGCCCCAGCGACCACACCCGCACCCCAAATTGTAAAGGAGACAGTGGTGGTCGCCGGTACACCGGAGGTTATCGAAAAGGTGGTCACCGCCACGCCAGCGCCCACTGAGGCCCCAACGGCCAAAGACAAAATTGTGGTGGGGATGTCTAGACCTCTCTCAGGTCCACTGGCTATCATTGGAGACTCGGCATTCAGGCCGATCTATGAGACATGGGTTCCGATGGTCAATGACGAGGGGGGGGTATATGTGGAGGAATACGGCAAGAAACTGCCGATAGAGTTGATTGTGTACGATGATACGAGCGACCCAGGCACGATGGCGAGGCTCACGGAAAAACTGATTCTGGAGGACAAGGTTGACTTTCTATGGCCCGCCAGTGGCACCGCGTTTATTTTTGCCCAGGCCCCGATAGCCAATAAATATGGCTATGTGCTGATAACGGCCGAGGGCGGCGCCACACAAATCAAGGAGATGCTACCCAGTCTACCCTACGTGTTCGTCGCCCTGAGTTTCTCTGACTGGTACCAACTGCCCGTTCTGGCCGACATTCTTGCCGCCAAGGGCGCGACCACGGCCTACATAACCTACATCGCTGACCTCCACGGCATCGAGTATTCCGGTGTGGCCGGTATTGAATTCCCCAAGAAGGGGATTGAGATCGTCGGTGCTAAGAGCCTCCCGCCTGACATCAAGGACCTATCGCCCGTAATCAAGGACGCTGACGCGTCGGGGGCCGATGTCTTTTGCTGCTTTGCCTATCCCGACCAGATCATGCCCGCAACCGGGACGTCAATAGAGCTTGGCTATAACCCCAAGGCCTGGGTAGGCGGCCCCGGGGTGAATTTTGGGTTCTACCACACAGCGTTTGGTCCGGCGGCAGAGGGAGTAATGGGCTTTACCTGCTTTGCCCGCAAATCTTCTCCCGCACTCAACGAATTAGCCGACATCCTCTACGAGGGTAAGCCCGAAGAAGTCCAAGATTGGTGGGGACATCCATTCTACTGGGCTGGCCTGGAGGTTTGGAAGCAGGCTATTGAGAAGGCTGGAACCCTTGACCAGGAGAAGATCAGAGACGTCATTGCTACAGAGACGTTCGATACGGTTTTGGGGCCGACCTGGTTCGAGAACGGGCTCTTGGCAAAGGATGCTCATGTGGGAGAGATTGGTCAGTGGATAAACGGGGTATTTGAAGTCGTTGGACCTACAGACAAGGCCACCGCAGAGATGGTATACCCCAAGCCGCCGTGGCCAACAGGCTAATGGTCAGAGCAGGCATTGAGTCCAGCAACGACGGTAAGTAGTGAGCAGGCTGTCTATAGGGGGGAGAACAGCAATTCTTAAGAGTTGCTGTTCTCCCCAGAGGAATCTGGTTGTGCCTTTGGGGCAGCCTGCGCTGCTCTTGCTGCCAAAGTAAGGGAGGTATCAGTACGATGGCTACATTCTTGAACATAGTAATTGCCGGTCTATTGCTGGGCGGCCTCTATGCCCTGATTGCTATGGGGCTTAGCCTGCAGTACGGCGTCGCCCGGGTGCTGAACGTCTCTCATGGCGAGTTTATTATGATCGGGGCTTTAACCACCTGGACATTATACACAGCGTTTGGCCTTAATCCGCTGCTGTGCCTGGCTGTTTGCGGTCCTCTTACCTTCATCTTAGGTTTCATCATCCACAGAGTTTTGTTCAAACGCCTCTTAGCCTCGTCAGCATCACCGAGTATTTTTGAGAGTAATTCTATGCTCGCTTCTTTCGGTCTCCTGTTCATCATTCAAAACATAGCTTCAATAATCTGGGGACCCGAAATAAGGGGGTACTCCCATTTACGTGTTCCGGTCAATTTGGCGGGAGCGGTATTTGGGGCCAACCGCTTGGTGACCCTCGGGTTCGCTATCGTCATAGGGCTGGCTTTCTACCTATTTGTAGGCCACACACGTATGGGCAAGGCCATCAGGGCGGCAGCACAGGACCCGACCACCGCGGGACTTATGGGGGTGAACATCAACAATGTGCTGGCTTTATGCTTCGGTCTTGGCGCGGCTCTGGCCGGTATCGCCGGCATGCTGATCAGCATGTGTTACCCTGTTCATGTAGTCATGGGTCTCGAGTATACCATCATCGCCATTATCGTGGTTGCCCTGGGTGGTTTGGGCAGCATCCCTGGCAGTTTCGTCGGGGGTTTTGTACTGGGTATTATTGGCAGCGTGGTGACCTATATAGACCCGGGCTTGTCATTGGTTGCCTACTATCTCATCTTCATCCTCCTGTTGCTGGTGAGGCCGACAGGTATTATGGGCAGGTAGAGAAATGAATACTGCGAGAGTTGATCTAGGAAAGGTGTGGGTACCGGCGCTGCTTCTCATAATCTTCCTTCTGCTGGTTGCTTTACCCTACGGTCGCCCAGGCTATACAGTCGTACTGGTATATACCATCTTTATGTACATCATCCTGACCGTGAGCTGGGTCATCTTTTCCGCTCCTACCGGTTACATCTCACTGGCCCCGGCGGCATTCTTCGGGATCGGTATATACACTTCAGCTATACTGGGCATGGCATTACCCTTGTTGGTCGTTATCTGTATCGGTGGTCTGGCAAGTTTTTGTCTGGCCCTTTTCGTCGGTGCTTTGACTCTGAGGCTGAGAGGTATCTATTTTACCATCTTCACCTTAGGACTCGTTGAGCTTATGAAACAGTTTGTTCTGTGGTATGAGCTTAAATTCACGGGCACGCGCGGTCGATTCCTTCTCCCCGTAGATAACAACACCATTTACTACGTTATGCTCGCTATTCTTGTGGTCTTGCTGCTTACCACCTACTTCATCAGGCGCTCCAAATATGGCCTGGCCCTGCAAAGTATCGGTCAAGACGAGGTGGCCGCAGCCCACATCGGCATAAATGTGACCCTGTTGAAGGTTATCATCTTTGCTATCAGCGCGGTTTTTATGGGAGCCGCTGGCTCAATCTGGGCCATACGATTGACATATATAGATCCATACATCGCTTTTGATCCGCTCAATTCCTTTATGCCGGTGTTAATGGCCATCTTTGGGGGTATGGGACAACTCTATGGTCCGATCCTGGGCGCCACCGTTTTTTCCTACTTAAGAGAAGTCTTGATCACTAGGTTTCCCTACCACTACATGCTCCTTATCGGCATTATATTAGTAGTGGCCATCTTATACCTGCCCGGTGGACTGGTGGGATTGATCCAAAAGGGGCGGGCGTGTCTATCAGTTAAGAAAGAGACTGATTTCAGCCCCCTTGAGGGTGAGGCTGAAACCGTTACGCAAGAATCAAGCTCTTCGGGCTAAAAACCAGCCTTCATAGCTTCATTTCCAGCATAACATAACGTTAAGTACCTTAACAATTGCAAAGAAAGGCAAAATGGGATTCTGAGTAATGCTGTCTGTGCCAGAAAAGGGGAGGGGATGGGGGGAGAAAGGGCTACTTTTTCT
>DAOUMU010000469.1:0-2442 GCA_034409055.1 Anaerolineae bacterium | reverse complement strand
GACAACCTAAACATTGGACGAATGGCAAAATGTCTGACATTGGAAACCTCGTTGCATATCAATTTGATTTCTCATAATATGCAACATTTTCCTTCTTTTGTCAGGTTATTTTGGCGAAGGTATTGCTGATACTTGATGTTAGTTAGTACCTGACCAAGAAAGTTTTGATGAGTAGTAGTGATGACTTTAGTCGTCGATTAAGCAGCAAAAACGACTGAAGTCGTTAATACGAACCTATCACAACTAATTTGGCCAGGTACGAATTTAGCTTAAAAGAGAAATATTACAATTTTATTGCGCTACATCTCCCAAAAATAAAAGTGGCCAGCTACTCATCAATCTCGCTGGCCTACTTTTATGATATCGCTGTTGGGGTCGGGGGGGTACTGCTTTGAATGAATGTTACCGACGTTGCTGTATCAACAAGTCGTAATCTATAGGCCGGACAGAGCCGTTTCTAACCCGAATAAAGTAGGTGGTGTTGGAAACCAGGTGCCCATCCCAGATCCAGGTATGGGTATCCGTCTCTTCATCGTACTTGAAATCGCTGCCCGCGCCCAAGGGTCGAATCTGGTTCGTGTCGCCGCGTCGCCAGATTTGTTGTTCCTGGAAGGGGTAAATCTCCACATTGACGTGATTGGTCACGTAGCCCGCACCGGGAGTATGATCTAATTTAATCAGGTAATTGTAAAACTCAAAATCTTGGTTGACGCTTTTATACTCAAAGCTGAACCAGATGTCTTCTCCGGCAGCCAGACGACCTCGGGTATGGCCTGGCTTAATCCCCAGGGGAGAGCCAATGTCTTTGCCCGTGGGTATCCGCTCAACCACCGGCATCGTGGGCCTGGCCTTGACTGGTTTAGGTCCCAGTTCGGTGTTGATAATGTCATCGGTGATGAGGTGGTAATCGATCCATTCGCCGGTATCATTGGTGATTTTTACAAAATACCGGTCACCGTCCACTACAGAGCCACGCCACAGACGTTCTCCCGTGTCGTAGTCTCCATCCCTGGACACCCAGGCCCCGGCTCCAAAGTGCTTCATCTCATCGGGCGTACCGCGTTCCCAGATGTGATATTGGCTGCCGGTAAACAGCTCAAAATTCACGGAGCGGGCCAGATTCGGTTCGCCGGGCATGAAGAACATGGTCAGGACCATCGCCTCGATGACTTCGTCATCGATTTTACCAGGGGTAAAGGTATACCAATGCTCAGATTTGGGAGCTAGACGGCCGGTGTTGCGACCCTCTAGCAACCTGAGAGGTTGGTTGGGATAAATGCTGTAACCTTGGCTGGAGTCAGGTTCCACCGGGACAGAGGCTGCCTCGCCAGCCTGCTGACCACCGCCCCCCCCGGTAGTAACAAGGGGTTGGTTGGGGTTGGGGTTGACCGGCATAAGAGCAGGTCCAGCACTGCCTACCGGCAGCCAGCCCAGAGCCGCCGCCGACATCAGCCAGGCCGCCGCCTCCCTGGGGGGCAAGCCATTAATGGCCTGGGCGGCCAATAGCCAACCGGTAGAAGCAGGGGAGCCGTCGTCCGGCTGGACCGGCAGGGAAGCGGCAATCGAGGTTTGAACCGGTGGGGCCGGAATGGCGGCCGGTTCAACCACAGGTGTCGTGTTGGCCGGCGCACTCATAGCGGCCGGGATCACTTCCGACTCACCGGCCGGTACCGGTTTTTCAAGGGGCAGGGAGTCTTCAAAGTCAACACTTTTTTGCCCCAGGGCGGTCAATCGAAACTGGACCGGACTGGGTGACAGGTTAAAAATGCGGACGTAATAAACCCCGTTGGGGGCAACCGATCCGGCCCACAGACGCTCGCCGGTGTTGACATCAAAATCGGTGCTGGCCGGTGTGCCCAGGCCCAGGCTATCGACCGGCCGGCTGTTATCTTTGAGCCAGGCATCGACCTGGTCAAAGGTAAAAACCTGAAAGTTAACCCGACTGGCCACGGCCCGCCCTTCAGCCTCAAAATTCAAACTGAGAATAATCGATTCATAGGCAGTATCACCTAAATCGAGACGGCTGTAGGCGTACCAATACTCCTGGCCAGGATCAAGGGTACCGGTATTTAGACCACTGACCAACAAATCGGCCGTATAGGGGCCGCTGCCGACACCTTGGCTGGCCCAGGCCGGAATAGCGGTGGCAACTAAAAGCACCACCACCAGAGCCAATGTCTGTATGGTTATTTTCATGAGTATGAGGCTCCTTCCAACTTCTATTACACGTGTGTAGTTAATACGCTGAAGCGTGTTCCCATAACTACATACAAAGTGATAAGATAGCATGACTTGGTCAAGGCGTCAATTTTCCCCGGGAGCGACGATTGTTTCCGGGAAATTAGACGGCTAAAGGCAATTCCTTCCGATTATATTGGCGTGGGGGAGGCTGAAAATCAGACCAGAAATCATCCCAACGGTTGCTGAGGATAGCGGCCCGAA